>CAYRKS010000096.1:0-7346 GCA_964424855.1 uncultured Lachnospiraceae bacterium | reverse complement strand
GCTCGGAATAATCGCGACCTCCGCTACCATCGGAAGCCGCTCCTTCGAAAAAAAGCTCCTCGAGCTCGACCCCACACTCGAAATAACCGCCTGCGCCTGCCCTCTGTTCGTACCGCTCGTCGAAAACGGCTTCATCTCGCCGGATGATGAGGTCACTCGCCTCGTCGCCGAAAAATATCTTGCGGATATTAAAAAGAGCGGCGCGGATACCCTGATCCTCGGCTGTACACACTACCCGGTAATCACAAAAACCATTGAAAAGATCCTTCCGGGTGTAAATATCGTCAGCTCCTCGCGCGAAGCCGCAAAGCAGCTCGCAGCGATACGCTCGGATAACACCCACGGTGAGGGCAAGACCGAATTTTATGTCAGCGATGAGCCCTTCGGCTTCGAGCAGATAGCCTCGATATTCCTCGAAACAAAGCTCGACCGCGATGTTATGCGAATAGATATTGAAAAATATTGAGAAAAGGAAAAATATATGCTTCACGAAATCTTCCACCGCTTCCCCAAAAGCTTTCCGCTCCCTATGGTGCTTGACGGCTCGACCGGTACCTCGCTGATGCGTGAGGGTATGCCCTCGGGCAGCTGTACCGAAAAATGGGTGCTTGAGCATCCCGAAACGATCCGCGCCATCCAGCAGGAATACATAAACAGTGGCTCCGATGCACTCTATGCCCCGACCTTCGGAGCAAATCGCCCGACACTCGAGCGCAGTGATCTCGATAACGCCTCAGAGATCAACGAGCGTCTCGCCGCTTTGACTGTCGGACGCGGAGCTCTCACCGGAGGTGATATGTCCCCGACCGGTCTCTTCATCGAGCCCTTCGGAGATACCCCCTTTGACGAGGTCGTCGAGGCGTACCGCGAGCAGGCAGAAGCCCTTGATAAAGCCGGTGTGGATTTCTTCATATCCGAGACCAATATCAGCCTTCAGGAAGCACGCGCCGCCGTTATCGCGATCCGTGAGGTATCCGATAAGCCGATATTCGTGACCATGACCGTCGATGACACCGGAAGAACTCTCTCGGGAGACGATCTTGTCTGCTGTCTCCTTTCGCTCGCAGAGCTCGGTATCTCGGCATTCGGAACCAACTGCTCTCAGGGTCCCGATAAAATGATCGAGCTTCTTAAGAATCTCGCGCCTTATTCGATCGGACTCGGTATCCCGCTAATAGCAAAGCCCAACGCCGGAATGCCTCATGAGGACGAAAACGGCTGCCGCCACTTTGACCTCGATGCCGATGCCTTCGCAAAATTCATCCCCGAATTTCTCACCGCCGGTATCCCCATCCTCGGCGGCTGCTGCGGAACCGATGCGGCTTTCATTAAGAAAATACGCGAGACCGCCGATTCTCTCACGCCCTCGCTCGACTATTCGAATATCGCACCGATCGACAGCTCCAAGCTCGCCTGCACCAACCGCGATACCGTGTCCGCAACCGATCTCGACACACCGATAAAGGTCACGGAAGCCTTCTATGACGATGTCTGCATGGAGGAAGCCCTCATCTTCGCCGAGCTTTCCGACGAAGCCGCCGCAGATATCTTCACCGAAAACGCTCCGATGCTCACTGTCCCCTGCGCAGTCACAGGAGACCCGAGCGCAATTGAAAAGGCAAAACGCTATTATAACGGAAAGCTCCTCGTGATCTGAGACCTTCCGAGATTTATCCCGTTACCCGACTCTAAAATGCAAACCACCGCCGACTCCTCGCATAACGCGACAGTCGGCGGTGGTTTTATAAATTCGTCTGCCAAATCTATCGTAAAATCATCTTCGCCTAAAGCTAAAATAAATTCGATCTCATATAACGGCTCTTGCGAAATCGTTCGATCACGATTTAACGGATTCGACCGAAGAAAATCCCATAAAGCTTATTTCACAAGCTCGAAATCACTGCTGTCAAGCTCGATCCTGCGTATGCGCGAAAGCTCCTTGGAAAGGTGCAGCTTCTTGAGATAGGTCTTGTCTCCGACCTTTACGGAAAGCTCATAATGCCCGTAGAAGCCCTTGAAGCTTGCTCTGCCGCTCTCGGTGCAGATCGTCTCGTCAGTTACCCATTCGTCGTTTATAAGTCTCGACAGAGCCTTGTAAGCAGCTTTTTCGTTGTAATCTCCGTCAAGCAGTCCGGTAGAAGGAAGATTCTCGTCTCCCGCCTTGCGCTTCGTTGTCATAACTCCGTCATCAGGCAGATTCCACCAGGTTATTCCGGTGAGAGCCGGGTGCGAGAAGCATATCTTGTAAAGCTGCTCGGCGGCAATAGCCTGAAGCTCCTCGTCTTTACTGCCCTCGATGACCGACGGGATGCTGATCTCCGAAATGTTAATCGGCTTTCCGAGCGAAGCATAGGTGTCCAGTACATTGTATAACCGCTCACCGTTGTATACATTCGCACATCCGCGATCTCCGAGATGGCACTGCATTCCCACCTCGTCTATCCGTACTCCGCGCGAGAGCAGATCCTTTATGTTGAGATAATATCCACTGTACTTTCCGCGGAATTCGTGGAAGGACGCTCCGACCGTATCATTGAGAATGAGCGTGTTCGCCGGGAAATATCTCTTCGCCAGATCGAACATCCAAACGCAGTAATCATCCTCGGGAAGCATATAGCTGCGCCAGCTCGTCTCGCGGCTCTCCATGTAAACATCGTAAACTCTCGAAGGCTCGTTTACAACATCAAATCTCTCACAGCGATCCGCATAACGCTCTGATATGTCCGAAAAACGCTTCTCGACCAGATATTTTATCTCGTCAAAGGTGTACTTCTTCAGCCAGCTCGGGATAAATTCGTGCCAGAAAAGCGGATGTCCCTTCATTCTGATACCGTTTGCCTCGCAGAAATCCGCCGTCATGTCAGCAGGCGGACGGCGATATATGTCGTTCGGAGTGTCTGCCGAATAGCGGAGCTGTCCCTCGACTGCCTCGGTTCCCTCCCAGTAGAGCGGTATCGATGCCGAGTTTAAGAGCTTCGTGAACTTCTCCTCGTAAAGACGATTCTGTGCGTCTGTATCATACTGGTTCAGCATGAAAATGTTCGCGCCGAAGTTGAAGTCGATGTCGGTCATTTTTGCTCTGACCTCGACCTTGCCCTCTACAGGCTTTCCGTTTTCGCAAAGGATCAGCTCAAAAAGTCCCTTGCGATTTCTCTCAATGTCGGAATCAACGCGGGACTTAACATAATTCTCGCCCGCGCGTATGTGACGATACATCTCTTTCTCCATTTTGTAAAACCTCCCATGGCTTTTATAATTTTATTAGATTATACCACAAGACCGCTTTTTTGTCAATACCAATCTGTGATATTTTCAAATTTTGCTGTGCCTCGGTCTTTTGAGAAAGCTTTTCCGCATATCATACTACCTTATAACCCTACTTCAAAACCGTCCCAAATTGATACCGATGTGCAGCTTTCCGTACCCGCATTAAACAAAAAACCGCCCCGGCTGTTGCCGGGACGGTCGTGCTATTTTAGTGGACGAAGCTTTGAGGCTTCAATAGCTTAGTGCTTTCTCTTGTTGAGGACGATGCCTGCGAAGGAAGCAACTGCTGCAACAACCGGAACTACGATGAGGTCGGGAGTTGCTGCTGCGTTAGCGGTGAGATCCTCATCGCCTGCAACGAATCTGCAAACGTTGAAGGAACCGGACATTTCAGTCATGAAACGAACGTAAACGGTGTGTGCGCCCGAGCCGACCTTTGCGGGATCAAGCTCAACCGAGTAGGTCTTGGTGTTGTCGAGACCCCAACCGCCGGTGAAGCCGCACTCGAGAGTAGCGACCGGATCGCCGTAAGGAGTATCGATGAAGATACCGAGGGTTGCGAAGGTGCCGTTGTCGGTACCGTATGCGAAGTCAACCGAGAATTCCTTTGCGCCGGTCTTGCCGAAATCGCAGTTCGGGAATACGATCATATCGTCGAGAGACGATTAACCAACGCCGTTGCCTTCCATCTTTGCGATGGAGTTGCCGGAACCGCCCTGATTCTTGGTGTTGACCTGATCAACAACAGCGGTAGTAGCGTCGAGAACCTTAAGGTCAGAGAAAGGATTGAGCTTGGTGTAGTTGATCTGGTTTGCTACAGTCTTGGTGGTCTTTACCTTAGCTGCTGCTTCGGTGAAGTAGATGTAGTCGAAGGAACCGGAAGCCTTGTTGGTAGCCATGACATAAACGTCGTGCTTACCTGCGGAAACTGCACAGTCGGCAGTGAATTCCTGATGGCTTACGATCTCGGAGCCCTTGGTCTCACCCTTCTTTACAGTGTAGGTTGCAACAGGGTTGCCGTAGGGATTGTCAATGTATACAGCGAAGGTGGTCTCGTCGTATGCGTCGGGATTGTGGAAACCAAAGTTTACAGTAACCTTGGAAGCACCCTTGGAGCCGAAATCAACTGCCGGATAGCAAGCGAAGTCGCCCTGGTCGTTACGACCGGTACCATAGTTTTCCGCATAGCAGAATGCGTTTCCGGCAGATCCGCCGCTGTTGTCTACGTTATCGTAGAGAATGGTCGATGCGCTGATGCGGAAGGTCTCCTTATCGAATGCCGAGGAAGCAGCCGAAACGGAGGTACCCATTACTGCCATAGCAAGCAGCATGGAAACCGCAAGAATGAGAGATAATGTCTTTTTCATTGTTTTTCTCCTTTTCAAAAAGAATAATTGTTGTACTCGGATCTGCCGTGCGCGTTCCACCATTTGCGCACATCTCAAATCTTTGTGACTCTATTATAACGCTTAATTGTGAATAACGATATGAGAGATTATTAAATTTTATTGAATTATGCCTTGACCACCAACTTTCTCGCAAATCGTTCGTCACATAGCACAAATAAGTTATCCATGATTTGTACAAAAAGTCAAATCACTTTTTTGCCAGCTTTTGACCGCCTCATAATGTTTTTGCCATGATCAAACAGCATCGGAGCCTTCGGCTGATAACGCCGAAGACTCCGTCTGTATCTTAATCTTATGCCATGTACTTCGACTTGATGTAGTCGCGGCTGATCTTGAGGCTGTCAAAGGGATTGCCAGGGCAGGTGTCCTGCTCAACGACATAATACTTTACGCCGATCTTATCGGCAGTCTCGATAATGCCGTCAAAGTTGATGTTGCCCTGACCGATCTCGGTGATGTACTGAGACGAAGCCATGCCCATGTCCTTCAGGTGGAGGATATCGATGCGTCCTGCAAGCTTTTCCATCCATGCGCGAACATCTCCGCCGCCATGCTGTACCCAGTAGGTGTCAAGCACGAAGGATACGTTCTCGGGATCAAAGCCCTCGACAAGATCATCCATAATGCGCTTGCCCTCGAGCTTTGCAAACTCGAAGCTGTGGTTGTGATAGGTGAACTTGAAGCCGAACTTGCCGACATACTTTGCAAATTCGTTAGACTTGTTGATGAATTCGAGAAGTGCCGCACGGTTTACACGCGCCTCGCCCGGCATACCGCCGATACCGATGTTGGTCGTTCCGAGTGCCTCATGCTCACGCATCGCCTTGTCGGGATCCGCAATGAGCTCGTTGAAGCCGCAGTGAGTTCCGCAAATCTTGAGTCCGGTCTCCTTTGCTATCTCGGCAAACTTCTCCGCGCCGACAAAATAGCCCGCGGTCTGTCCGATGTCGTAGCCGAGCTCGCGAAGCTTCGTGAAGCTCTCACGAATCGAATTCTCGTCCTGCATATAGTCTCTGATCGTGTAAAGCTGAAGTCCCAGTTCCTTAATCATGATGATGATCTCCTTGTAATCGTATGTATTCGCCCCTCTTGACCGTTTCGGTATAAGGGCAACTCTATTATAACGCAAAATGCCGGAAAAGTCAATACCCCTCCGGCATTTTTTATAAATTGTCCTTCGAGTCCGCTCAGTCGAAATATATCGTCCTTCCGGTTCGAGCCGATTCGTATATCGCATTCACTATGCGAACGCTCTTTATAGCCTCCAAGGGCATTATCTGCGGCTCTCGTCCGTCGCATACCGCGTCAACGATGTCCTCGACCATCGAGGCGTGTCCCGTTACGAGAGTCGGATCGGACTTTACGGCAATGCGGTTTCCGCCGCTGTAGCGGTCGAGCATCTCCTCTTCCTCCTCTTCCTCGTCCTCGGAATCGGCAAATCTCCACCGCTTCAAAATGTCCGCGTCCGCCTCTACAGAGCCGCCCGTGCCGTAAAGCTGTATGTCGGTACTCAGTCCCGGATATGCGCAGGTCGTGCTCACAAAGGTCGCTGCCGCTCCCGACTTGAAGGTGATGACCGATGCCGTCATGTCCTCGGTCTCGATGTCATGCTCGTAAATGCCCATCGTCGAGTGTACCGAGGCGACCTCGCCCATCAGCCACTGCATGAGGTCTACCGTGTGGACAGCCTGATTCATCAGCGAGCCTCCGCCGTCCATAGCCCAGGTTCCGTGCCAGCCGTTGTCATAGTAGTGCTGATCGCGATACCACTTGACCGCAAAGGTACCCAGCACCTGCTTTCCGAGTCTTCCCGAATCTATAGCTTCCTTTATCGGCTTCATCACCGCATTGTTGCGGTTCTGATGCACGACTCCGCAGATCCTTCCGGTGCGCACACGCGCTTCCTCGATCTTGAGTGCCGCCTCGACGGTTATGTCGATCGGCTTCTCGCAGAGAACGTGCTTCCCCGCCTCCATAGCTCTGACCGCAAAATCCGCGTGCATCGCGCTCGGCAGCGCAATGCTGATTATATCTATCTCGTCATCCTTCAGCATCTCGTCAAAGTCAAGATAGGTCTTCGTCCCGGGATACCTCTCGACAACCTTGTCCAGCTTCTCCTGTATCAGGTCGCAGACCGCGACAAGCTCGCATCTTTCATACGCCGTAGCCGCATCCACATGAGCCTTTCCGACTCCGAGTCCGGCGACCGCGTAGCCGATCTTTCCGTTTTTCATGATAAATTTCCTCGCGTGTAATTTATTTCAGACGTGCAGTACACGTCGGATTGACTTTTTATCAAGACCCGGAAAGTATCGAACGCAGGATATGCTTATTCCTCGATCCTCCAGGTCTCCCTGTGACTCGAATAGTCACCGAAAATTTTGACCTCGATACCGCTGTTCATCAGTGCCGCTCCGCTCATACGCTTGCCGTTCTCGCTCGTGTATATCGCAGTCGGCTCGAGTCCGCGCATTCTGAAGCGGGGCAGCTGCTTGTTGTCCCAATTGCGCATACCGTGTCCGAACGCAAACAGCGTGAACTGGCTTCTGTCGCGCTTTACATACTGGAGGATCGAATAGGGATTCTCCCTCGCCGATGCAATGCGGTAGACATACGCATCCTGTAATGCCGGTCTCAGCTCCTTGAAGCGGCTCACAGCCGCCTTGAGCT
>CAYRKS010000095.1:0-7406 GCA_964424855.1 uncultured Lachnospiraceae bacterium | reverse complement strand
TGCTTTTCGGCTGCTTCTACGGCTCGATATTCGGAATGGAGGACATAATCCACGGCTTCAATCCGAACGAAAACATAAGCACGGTGCTTTTTGCCGCCGTTGCGATCGGCGTTGTCATGATAGTGACCGTTATCGTCATCAACATAATAAACGGCATACGCCAGCACAGCCTTGAAAAGGTGTTCTTCTCGCAAAACGGTCTGCCGGGACTTATAATGTATGTCGGCGCGGTGATACTGGTGCTCGGTATGCTCGGCTATGTCAAGTCGGCAATGCCCACCACACTGCTCGCGATCCTCATCGGAGTCATGCTGCTGATCATATTCCTTCGTGAGCCGCTGACCAAGCTCTGCGAGGGACGCGCGGATTTCATCCCCGAATCCAAGCTCGATTTCATCCTCGAAAACTTCTTCGAGCTTTTTGAGGTCATACTCTCCTACCTCACAAACACGATCTCGTTCATCCGTATCGGAGCCTTCGCGCTTTCGCACGTCGGAATGATGAGCGTCGTATTCCTTCTCGCCGAGACCGCAGACGGCTACAATCCGGTGATACTTATAATCGGAAACCTCTTTGTCATCGGCTTTGAGGGCATGATCGTCTGCATACAGGTGCTCAGACTCGAATTCTACGAGCTTTTCGGACGCTTCTTCGAGGGTAACGGTCGCCCCTTCGAATCGGCGGCACATGATCAAAAGCTCGACTGACGAAACCAAACGCACAATTTATCCAATGAAAGGTTCAGGTATATAAAAAATGCTTCTTTTTACACTTCTCTTTTTAGCCTCTCTCATCCCGCTCGTCCTCTGTGCCGCAGGTGTCGTTAAGACCCCCTCGTCGCGCAAGGCGGCTCTCGCGGTCAACATCGTCTCCTGCTTTCTCGTCTGCCTCCTCGCCTTCGGAACGGGCGCGGTAGAGGTATCGGCAGATTCACCCGATGATGAGGTCGTCGAGGTCGAAGCCGACAGCTCGCTCGGCGCGGGCATAGGTCTGCTCGGCGCGGCTCTTGCGACCGGTCTCTCCTGTATCGGTGCGGGCATTGCGGTCGCCTCCTCCGCCTCCGCGGCTATCGGCGCGATAAGCGAAAACCCGAAGACCTTCGGTAAGGCACTCATCTTCGTTGCACTCGCAGAGGGTGTCGCGCTCTACGGAATGCTCATCTCGATCCAGATACTCGACAAGATATAAGCCATGCGTATGTATCTCATAAGCGACAACAACGACACCCTCGCGGGAATGCGGCTCTCGGGTATTGACGGAGTTGTCCTTCACGAGCGCGGCGAGGTCGAGTCCGAGCTTGAACGGCTATATTCGGACAGCTCGGTCGGAATGATACTCATCACCAAAAAGCTCTATGAGCTTGCCGAGGATAGCATCTCCGAAAAAAAGCGGCGGTACAACCGTCCGCTCCTGCTCGAGATCCCCGACCGCCACGGAGAAAACAGCTGACTGACATGAAAAAATCAGAGAAAGGAACGAAAAAATGCCGGTAAGAGACGATGAAAAGCTGCTCCGCTTTGTAAACGAGGTCCTCGGCGAGGCGGAAGCCATCGCCGGACGGATCGACTCCGAGGTCTCGACCGAGGAGAAAAAACGCCTCGATGAGGGCGAACACGCGATCCTGACCGAGGCATACGAGCTGATCCAGCGCGAGCTCAAAAGCATCCGCCGCGAAAACAGCCAGACCCTCTCGCGCGAGATAATGGAAAGACGGCGTGAGCTTTTGCTCTATCGCGAGGAAATAATGCAGAAGGTCATCGGCAGAGCTCAGGAAAAGCTCGCCGCCTTCGCCGCCGGAGCCGAATACAAGGACTGGCTCGTAAGGCTCTGCGTAAATGTTCTGAGAAATCAGAGTGCATCCTTCACGATATTCCTCTCGCCAAACGATCTTCAATACAAATACGCGATACTCGAGGCTCTTGACGAGCTGCTCGACGAAAAGCTCGAGACCGGAACAACCGAAGCCGCTCCGGTATACAGCGTCACCCCCGACAAGAGCATAAAGCTCGGCGGCGCGATATTCTATTCGGCGGCAAACAGCATCTCGATAAACGCCACGCTCGACGACAGCCTGCTCTCCGAGCGCGCACACTTCAACTCCATGCTCGGCTCTGCGATCTCGGATCGCTCCGAAGCGACGGCTCTTTGAGAAAGGTATTGTCAAAAGAATGAAAAATTTCACGATCCACGGGATCAACGGTCCGGTCGTCACGGTCGCCGGTAAGACCGATCTCAACATGATGGAGACCGTTTACATCGGAAAAGCCCGTCTGATCGGCGAGGTAATAAACATCTCGACCGACAAGACCACGATCCAGTGCTACGAAAACACCACCGGAGTCCGCCCCGGTGAACCGATAATCCGAACCGGCATACCCATGTCGGCGACCCTCGCCCCCGGACTTCTCACCGGAATGTTCGACGGCATCGGAAGACCGCTCAAGGCTCTCGAGGCGGTCAGCGGACATTACATCGCCCCGGGCATTGAGGTACCCGCCGTCGATACCGAAAGAACATGGGAGGTAGAGGTAAAGCTCAAGGTCGGAGACGAGCTTAGCCCGGGAATGATATTCGCCGAGTGCGATGAGACTCCGGTCGTAAAACACCGCTGCATAGTCCCCGAAAAGGTGTTCGGCAAAGTGACCTTCGCTGCCGAAAACGGCGGTCACACCGTGACCGAGCCGATAATAAAATACACCGACAGCGACGGCGAGACCCAAGATCTTTGTATGCTGACCCGCTGGGCTATCCGTAAGCCCCGCCCGATCGCCCGCCGTCTGCCGATATCCGAGCCGCTCGTCACGGGTCAGCGCGTCATCGACACGCTCTTCCCGATAGCAAAGGGCGGAGCGGCGGCTATCCCCGGCGGCTTCGGCACGGGAAAGACCATGCTTCAGCATCAGCTGGCGAAGTGGAGCGATGCCGACATAATCGTCTACGTCGGCTGCGGCGAGCGCGGAAACGAAATGACTCAGGTGCTCGAGGAATTCGCGGGACTTATCGACCCGAGAACGGGACGCTCGATGCTCGAGCGAACGATAATGATCGCGAACACCTCGAATATGCCGGTCGCGGCGCGTGAAGCGTCGATCTACACCGGCGTGACCTTCGCCGAATATTACCGCGACATGGGCTACAATGTCGCGCTGATGGCGGATTCGACCTCGCGCTGGGCAGAGGCACTTCGCGAGATATCGGGACGGCTCGAGGAGATGCCCGCAGAGGAGGGCTATCCCGCGTATCTTCCGTCAAGACTCTCGGCGTTCTACGAGCGCGCGGGTCAGGTCGATACCCTCTCCGGCGCACGCGGCTCGGTCTCGATAATCGGCGCGGTATCTCCGCAAGGAAACGATTTTTCCGAGCCGGTCACTCAGAATACGAAGCGTTTCATCCGCGTTTTCTGGGCACTCGAAAAGTCTCTCGCCTATGCGAGACACTATCCGGCGGTAAACTGGACCTCGAGCTACAGCGAATACACGCTTGAGCTTGACGATTGGTTCAGAAAAAACGTCGCGCCCGATTTTCCGAATCTCCGCTCACGTATCCAGAGCGTTCTCGCCGAGGAGAGCCGCCTTATGGACATTGTAAAGCTCATAGGCTCGGATCTTCTGGCAGAGGAGCAGAAGCTGACGCTCGAGACCGCACGCTGCATCCGTGTCGGATTTCTACAGCAGAACGCCATGCACGAGCTCGACTGCTGCGTACCGCTCAAAAAGCAGCACGCCATGATGAAGCTGATCCTCTCGGTCTGCGACCGCGCGAAAAAGCTCGTCGCAAAGTCGATCCCCGTCTCGCAGATGAAGCAGTCGGGTATATTCGATCTGCTCTGCCGAATGAAGTTCGAGCTTCCGAACGACGATCTGACCGAGCTCGAAAGGCTCAAGACTAAGCTGTCGCAGCTCTTTTCGGAGATCGAAAAGCGTTATGACATACAGATTGGGAGCGATGAACAATGAACATAGAATATATCGGTATAAAAAACGCAAACGGTCCGCTCATCGTTCTCGAGGGAGTTCGCGGTGCGTGCTATGAGGAGCTGGTCGAGATCACCGTCGGCGAAAACGATCACCGCATCGGACGCATAATCAGCCTCGAGGGCGAGACCGCGGTCATACAGGTCTTCGAGGGCACCGAAGGCATTTCGCTGACCAACACGCGCACACGTCTGACCGGTCGCCCGCTCGAGCTTTCGGTCGCGGGCGATATGCTCGGACGAGTATTTGACGGCGCGGGACGACCGATCGACGGGCTGGGCGACATCTGCCCCGAGAAAAAGCTCGACATCAACGGTCTTGCGATAAATCCGGTCAGCCGCGATTATCCGCGCGACTACATCCGCACAGGGGTATCCTCGATCGACGCGCTCTGCACTCTGATAAAGGGTCAAAAGCTCCCGATCTTCAGCGGAGCGGGAATGAGCCACAACGAGCTTGCCGCGCAGATCGTCCGTCAGGCAAAGCTCCCCGGAAATTTCGGCATAGTGTTCGCCGCGCTCGGAGTCAAAAACGATGTAGCGGATTATTTCCGCCGCTCCTTTGAGGAGACCGGAGTGCTTTCGCGCGTCGTTATGTTCCAAAATCTCGCGGGAGACCCGATAGTCGAGCGAATAATGACTCCTCGCTGCGCCCTGACCTGCGCCGAATATTTCGCCTTTGAACGCGGTATGGATATGCTCGTAATAATGACCGACATGACCTCCTACGCCGAGGCACTTCGCGAGGTAGCCTCCGCAAAGAACGAGATACCGGGTCGAAAGGGCTATCCCGGATATCTCTACTCGGATTTCGCCTCGCTCTACGAGCGCGCCGGAAGGATAAAGGGCTGCGAGGGCTCGGTCACTCAGCTCCCGATCCTCACGATGCCGAGCGACGATGTGACTCACCCCGTCCCCGACCTTACCGGCTATATCACCGAGGGTCAGATCGTCCTCGACCGTTCGCTCGAAATGAAGGGCATATATCCCCCCGTTTCGGTTCAGCTCTCGCTCTCGCGTCTCATGAAGGACGGTATCGGAAACGGTGCGACCCGCGAGGATCACCCCGCCCTGTCCAATCAGCTATACGCTTCTTACGCAAAGGTCCAGGATGTCCGCTCACTCGCGGGAGTTATCGGCGAGGAGGATCTTTCTCAGACCGATAAGCTCTATTTCGAGTTCGGACGCAGATTTGAGGAGGAGTTTTTGACTCAGGATCGCTTCGAAAACCGCACGATCGACACAACGCTCGATCTCGGCTGGAAGCTTTTATCGATCCTTCCGCGTGACGAGCTTGAGCGCGTGGACGACGAGACCTACGAAAAATACTGCCGCGGAGCAAAGCTCTGATGCCCTTTGAACCAGTCCATATCCGAAAGGAATGAAAAAAATGCCGGTAACACCGACAAAAAGCAATCTGATGGCGATGAAGCGTTCGCTCGAGCTGGCAAAGCTCGGCTACGAGCTGCTCGACCGCAAGCGAACGCTTATGACTCGCGAAATGTCGCGGCTGAAGGGCGATGCCGATTCTATCCGCTCCGAGCTCAATCAGGCGTTCGCCAAAGCCTACGATGCACTTCAGCAGGCTAATATGACCCTCGGTCAGAACGATGTTATGCGTATAGCTATGTCGCGAGATACCGATCAGAGTGTCGTTGTCCTCACTCGCTCGGTAATGGGTGTCGAAATCCCCGATGTCAAGTGCGCTCCGATCGCTCCACCGGATTACGGTCTCAGCTCGACAAATCCCCTGCTCGATGAGGCGTACCTGCGATTCGGTCACGTTAAGCTACTCGCTGCTAAGACCGCCGCCGTTGAAAACAGCGTCGAACGCCTTACCAAGGCGATAAAGCAGTCTCGTAAACGCGCAAATGCCCTCAAAAATATCGTTATCCCCGACCTCGAGGAATCCATTAAGTTCGTCTCCGATTACCTATCCGAAAAGGAACGTGAGGAATTTACCACCCTCAAGGTCGTTAAGGGAAACGGCTGAACGAAAGGGACAAAACGCTTTTCGAGAAAATCGGCTTCGCCTCCTCGCCTTTCACACTCCCGCCAAAGCTTCCTGTAGCTGTGCTTTTTGAGAGCCTGCGTCAGGGGATTGCATGGCGGCATTTCAGTGCAAGCTCGCTTTCACTGAAACCTTCATAATATACTTTTTTCAATCTCCGCACAGCAATGACGCTTTGCGGAGATTTTTTTATTCCATATTCCATGCCTCTGCAAAAAGCCTATGACCTTTCCAATAAAAGAAAAAATCCCCCGCAAGGATACCTCGCAGAGAAAATAATTGCAAAACCCGCAGTGTAAGAATGCGGTTTTCAAACCGCCCAACTCCCAACTCCCATCGCAGAAATCCTACCCAAACAGCAGTCTAAAGCTTTTGTAGGAAGTGGGCGTATGGGGGAGAGGCGGTTTTTCAAACCGCCAAATCCCCCTCCTACCTTCGCAGAAATACATCCTAAAACAGCTGTTTAAAGTTTTTGGAGGGAGTGGGGGGTGCAGTGGGGAGAGGGGGGGGTTTTTGAAAAACTGCCCCTCTCCCCACTGCAATAATAATATATAAGATCAAACAGTCAGCTCGACCTCGGCGGCAGCGGAGCCGGTGGAGAGGAGCGGATCGATGACATCGCGGATAAACTCCTCGACCTGATGCTCGGAGCGTCCGGTGTAGTTTTTGGGATCGAGGTTGGTAACGATCTCGTCGCGGGAGAGACCGAAGCGCGGATCGTTGGCTATGCGCTCGATAAGATCGTTGTCGAGACCTTCCTCCTTAACGCCCTTGCCTGCGGCGATCGAATGCTGGCGGATAAGCTCATGAAGCTCCTGACGGTCTCCGCCCTTCTTTACCGCGTCCATGAGGATGTTTTCCGACGCGATGAAGGGAAGCTCGTTCATTATGCGGCGTTCGACCATCTTCGGGTAGACCACCAGACCTGCGGTGACATTGATGAAGATGTTGAGTATCGAATCGATAGCGAGGAAGCCCTCTGCCATCGAGAGACGCTTGTTCGCCGAGTCGTCGAGTGTGCGCTCGAACCACTGGGTCGAAGCGGTTATAGCCGGGTTTATCGAGTCCGAAATGACGAAGCGTGCAAGTGCGCAAATGCGCTCGCTTCTCATCGGATTGCGCTTGTAGGGCATTGCCGACGAGCCTATCTGATTCTTTTCAAACGGCTCCTCCATCTCCTTGAAGGACTGAAGGATACGAAGATCGTTAGCGAACTTATAAGCCGACTGTGCAATGCCGGTGAGAACATTCATAACGCGGCTGTCGTGCTTGCGGGTGTAGGTCTGACCCGAGACCGGAACGCAGGCTTCAAAGCCCATTTCGCGCGCGATATCGTTTTCGACCTGCTTGATCTTCTCCTCGTCACCGTCGAAAAGCTCAAGGAAGCTTGCGGCCGTGCCCGTCGTGCCGCGGCAGCCGAGA
>CAYRKS010000094.1:0-7673 GCA_964424855.1 uncultured Lachnospiraceae bacterium | reverse complement strand
AAAATGTCAATTCCTACGGAAAGGATTCGGGAGATTGCGACTTCGCGGATCTGCTCTCCGAGCTGAGCGAGATCGAGGGAGATTTCATCCTTCGCTTCATGACCAGCCACCCGAAGGATGCCGGAAGAAAGCTGATCGATGTCATGGCGGCTTCGCCGAAATGCGCGAAACAGTTCCATCTGCCGCTCCAGTCGGGCTCGGCGCGCGTCCTCGACGCGATGAACCGCCGTTACACCCCCGAAAAATACCTCGAAACGGTCGATTATATGCGCGAAAAAATGCCGAACGTGACGATCTCGTCCGACATAATAGTCGGATTCCCGGGTGAGACCGATGAAGAATTCGGCGAAACGCTGAAAATGCTCGAGCGTGTGCGCTTCGACATGGTTTATTCGTTCATCTATTCACCGCGAAATCTCACCCCCGCGGCAAAAATGGACTGCCAGATACCGCCCGAAAAGAAATCCGAGCGGATGAATCGTCTGCTCGAGCTTCAAAATCAGATATCGCTCGAAAAGAATCAAGCCGAGGTCGGACGGCTCCACCGCATACTGATCGAGGGTGAAAGCCGCTCGGACAAGAATATGCTGACCGGTCGAAATGACGGAAACAAGCTCGTCCATCTGCCTAGAACGCCCGAATCCGAGAAGCTCATCGGTCATTTTGCACAGGTCAAGATCAACCGCGCAGAGCCCTTTGCGCTTATCGGCGAGCTTAATTAAGTCAAAAAATATTTTAATATATCAAGGAGAATTTACAATGGAAGTTATGGAAATTGCCGCAATGCTCGGTCAGAAGATCAAGGAAGATCCCCGCGTCGTCGAAATGAACAAGGCTCAGGAGGCTTACGAGTCCGATATTGAGCTTCAGAAGGCTATCATGGAGTACAACGCGCAATCCCAGGCACTCAGCATGGAGTACAAAAAGGAAGCTCCCGACAATGAGCTGATCGGCATGATCGAAAAGCGCGTCCACACGCTCTATAAGGAGATCATGGAAAACGAAAAAATGGTCGCTTTCAACAAGGCTCAGGATGTCGTAAACGCATTCATGTCCGAGGTCAACGGCGAGATCACCTATCAGATCACCGGTGAGCGTCCCTGCACTCACGATTGCTCGACCTGCGGCGGTCACTGCCACGACTGATCACCCCAAAAAATCGCGCAAAGCTTGCAAGTCATTTCCAAATTCGGAAATGACTTGCATAGAGCGTGTGAATGCACGCCTTGATATCCAAGGAACAGTTGTGAAAATACACAATTGTATATTTTAACCAACAAAATGAAAGGAAGAACATCTCGATGACGAACATGATGGAGCAATATTTTGCCATAAAAAATCAGTACAAGGAATACCTGCTGTTCTATAGGATAGGGGATTTCTACGAAATGTTCTTCGATGACGCGAAGATCGGTTCGCAGGTCCTCGATCTGACCCTCACCGGGCGCGATTGGGGCGAGGCGGAACGCGCGCCGATGTGCGGAATACCCTACCACGCGGTAGATACTTACATAGGTAAATTAGTTGCGTCGGGCTATAAAATCGCGATCTGCGACCAGATGGAGGATCCCGCACTCGCGAAGGGACTCGTAAAGCGCGAGGTCACGCGAATAATCACACCGGGTACGATTGTCGAAAATACTCTTTTGAATGAAGCGAAAAACAATTTTCTCGCCTCGATAATGTCCGAAGCCGGCGCGATAGGTGTCGCTTTTTGTGACATTTCGACAGGTCAGCTCGATGCAACACAGTTTTTCGGTGAGGAACGCTTCAATCGTCTTG
The DNA here is from genome assembly GCA_964424855.1 of uncultured Lachnospiraceae bacterium. Lineage (GTDB taxonomy): Bacteria > Bacillota > Clostridia > Oscillospirales > CAG-272 > Flemingiibacterium. The sequence goes on along the minus strand of CAYRKS010000094.1, from coordinate 5,891 downwards.
CCGCCGAGCTTTCGTCCTACAAGCCGAGCGAGATCATTACAAATGTCTCGATCCTCGAGCTGGGCGAGGCGGGCGAGCTGATAACCGACCGTCTCAAGGCATCGACCTCTCCCTCGCAGTCCGAACGCTACGATTATAAAACGTGCGAGGCTGCCGTGAAAAAGCACTTCGGCGAGAAATACACGCCCGATCACTCGAATCCCTCGATCACGACCGCGATCGGCGCACTGCTTTCTTACGTCTCCGAAACGCAAAAAACCGATCTTTCGTACATCTCCGAGCTGAATGTCTACTCCGACAGCCAGTATCTTGAAATGGATGTAAACACTCGGCGCAATCTTGAGCTGTGCGAAACGATGAGGACCAAGGAAAAGAAGGGTTCGCTTTTGTGGGTTCTCGACAAAACGCGCACCGCGATGGGCGCACGTGCACTTCGAAAATTCGTCGAAATGCCGCTTGTCAATTCCTACCAGATCAACCGCCGACTCGATGCGGTCGCCGAGCTTGCCGGAGATTTCATGCTCCGCGCCGACATAAATGAGCTACTCGCGCCGATCCTCGACCTCGAACGCCTGACGACCAAGCTCGTTTACGGCTCGATCAACGCCCGCGACCTCCGTGCGATAGCCCAATCGCTCGCTCCCCTTCCCGAGCTGAAGCAGCGGATATCGGGCTGCACCTCAAGTGAGCTTCACTCTATATTTTCCGAACTCGACGATCTTTCCGATATGCGCAAGCTGATCGAGGTCTCGATCGCCGAAGACGGACTCCCGCTGACGATAAAAGAGGGCGGGATCATCCGCGACGGCTTCCATCAGGATGTCGATCGTCTCCGTTCGGTGCTGAAAAATTCCAAAAAGATCATCGAAGACCTCACTGAGCGCGAGCGTGAGCTGACCGGCATAAAAAATCTCAAGATCGGCTACAACCGCGTTTTCGGATATTATATAGAGGTAACAAAATCCAACCTCGAAAGCGTCCCGACCGACCGTTACATCCGCAAGCAAACCTTGACAAACGGCGAACGCTATATAACCGAGGAGCTGAAGCAGACCGAATCGACCATCCTCGGCGCAGCTGATCGGCTGAATTCGCTCGAGTACGAGCTTTTCCGCCGCATAACCGAGGAGCTTTCGAACAATATCACACGCATAAAAGCCGCCGCCTCGCGTCTCGCGCTCATTGATGCCTACGTTTCGCTCGCCGAAACCGCCTCGCAAAACGGCTATGTTCGCCCCGAGGTCGATTACGGCGAGGAAACCAAGATCATCGAGGGTCGCCACCCGGTCGTTGAAAAGTTCGTCGAGGGCTATTTCGTCCCGAACGACACGTCGCTCAACACCTCCGATTCGCGAATGATGCTCATAACCGGACCGAATATGTCGGGAAAATCGACTTATATGCGCCAGGTCGCGCTGATCACCGTCATGGCGCAGATCGGATCGTTCGTCCCCGCCCGCGAAGCGCAGATCGCGATATGCGACCGAGTTTTCACTCGAGTCGGCGCGTCCGACGACCTCGCCTCGGGTCAATCGACCTTCATGCTCGAAATGACCGAATGCGCGCACATCCTGAAAAACGCGACAAAGCGTTCTCTCATCATCTATGACGAGATCGGGCGCGGCACCGCGACCTTCGACGGAATGTCTATCGCGTGGGCGATAGCCGAATTCACCGCGAAAAAGCTCGGCGCGAAGACGCTTTTCGCAACGCATTATCACGAGCTCTGCGAGCTTGAATCGCTCCACGGAGTCGTAAATTATAACATTGCCGCTAAAAAACGCGGCGATGATATCACATTCCTGCGCAAAATAGTCAAGGGCGCGGCGGATGACAGCTACGGAATCGAGGTCGCAAAGCTGGCGGGTGTCCCGAATGAGGTGATTCGTCGCGCAAAGGAGATCCTCGCGCAAAAGCTCAGCGAGGTTCACTCCTCCGCCCCGAAAGCAGAGCCGCAGGAATCGCCCGAGCTCAGCTTTGAATGTGTCCTCGAATCGCAGCTCGCCGAAACGGTTCGTCAGATCGACCTGAACACGCTCACGCCGATCGAAGCTCTGAACAAGCTTTTCGAGCTGAAAAAGCTTATCGGCGCAAATTGATCTATAGATTTTGGCTATTTTGACGAAAACAATGTAGTGAGGTGTTTTAATGGGAATTATTAACCAGCTCGATACCCAGACCGCGAACCTCATCGCCGCAGGTGAGGTGGTCGATCGCCCGGCATCGGCGTGCAAGGAGCTGCTCGAAAATTCGATAGACGCGGGCGCGTCGGTCATAACGGTCGAGATCAAGAACGGCGGTGTTTCGCTCATCCGCGTCACCGACAACGGTAAAGGAATGGCTCGAGAGGATGTCCCGATCTGCATTCGCCGCCATGCAACCAGTAAGCTCCGCACATTTTCCGACCTTAATCGAATCATGACGCTCGGTTTTCGCGGCGAAGCCCTCGCGGCTATCTCATCGGTCGCGCATATGCGCATTTTGACAAAGCGCAAGCTCGATCCGGTCGGCACCATGCTCGAATGCGGTCCCGGCGAGGAGCCGACGCTCTCGGAGGTCGCGATTTCGGACGGCACCACAATTGTAGTCGAAAATCTTTTCGAAAACTTCCCTGCCCGCCGAAAATTTCTCAAGCGTGATCGAAACGAGGCGATGGCTGTGCAGTCCGCTCTCGAGCGAGTCGCACTCGCCTATCCCGCGATCTCGATCCGACTGATAGTTGACAATCAGCAGAAATTTTTCACAGTCGGCGACAATCTTTTGAAAAGCGCGATCTATTCGATCTACGGGCGCGAGTTTGCAAATCGAATGCTCCCGATCGATCACCATTTCAATGACATTCACATTTACGGCTTCGTCGGCACGCCCGATAATGTGCGAGGAAATCGAAATTACCAGAATTTCTTCGTAAATCGGCGTTTCGTCCGCTCAAAATGCGCCGCCGCCGCGATCGAACAGGCGTATACCTCCTACAGTCCGTCGGAAAAATTCCCGACCGGAGTGGTTTTCATCGATCTTCCGCCCGAAATGGTGGATGTGAATGTCCATCCGACAAAGCTTGAAGTTAAATTCGCAAACGAAAAGCAGATTTTTGAATCGGTCTATTATGCCGTGCGAAGCGCACTCATGTCAGCGGTCAAGCTCCCGAAGCTCAAGATCGGCGAGGAGGAGCAGCAGTCCGAGTCCGATCAGGCACTCTCAGATCGTAAAACGAAGCAGTTGAATCTGCTTAATTCCTTCACCGCCGTCCTAGATACCACCGAGCCGACCGAAAAGCGTCCCTACCTGAATCAAAAAAATGTCATGCCGGGTCAGCTTTCGTTCGTCGATCAGCCCGAAACCGCGGTTGAAGAGACTCCGAAAAACAGCGATTTGACCGAAAATTCTACAGATCCCACAGAACCCGAGCCTCAGATCGAGTCAAACGATCCACCCGAGCAACCTGTGCAAACCGCCGAAGCGACTCCGCCTGACGATGATTTTTCGGAGGAGGAATTCAACCGTCAGTATGATGAGGCGGTTCGCGCCGAGCTTGGACTCAAGCCAGACGATCCGAAGCCGATATCTGCCGATGACGATGACACCTTGACCGATGATCTGCCGCCAGAGATAGCCGAGCTTCAGGGTCATACGCCGCGTTCGCGCCGCAAAATGCCCTACTATCCGCGAAGAAAAGGCGAGGTTTTGAATGATCCCGAGCCTTCGTCCGAGGATGCGTCCGACGATGCTCGAACCTATCTGCCGAGCAAGACCGATCCGTTCTCGCCGTCGATAACCGAGTCACCCGAAGCCTTCGATGCCGCCGAGCCGGACTTTTCGTCAATTTACCCGAAAGCTGCGCAAAATGCCGAAGCTCCGCAGCCCGATGATCCGCCTCCGACTCCCGAGCCGACTCAAATCGAGATTCCGACAGACGATCAGCTCCACTCTTTCCCGCAAAAGCCGAACGAGGATTTTAGGATAGTCGGCGAGGTGTTTTATTCCTATGTATTTGTCGAACGCGGAAATTCCGTGTATATAATCGACAAGCACGCCGCGCACGAACGAATACTTTTTGAAGAGCTTAAACAAAATTATCAATCGAGCAGTGTCTCGTCGCAGCTCATGCTCGTTCCGCTGACCGTCCAAATGACCCCCGATGAGCTTCAAGCGATCTCCGACCATTCGAAGGAGATACGCGCACTCGGCTTCGAGTTCAATATTGTTCAGCAAAATTCGGTCGAGGTTCACGGAATACCTCAGCAGACCGACCCCGATTCCGCGCGAAATATCCTCGAGACCCTCGCCGGTCAGCTCGCAAACGGCACGGGCAGCGCGGAAATCTCGAATCAGCTCATGTTCGAAAAGGCACTTTACCAGGCATCCTGCAAAGCGGCGATCAAAGCCGGCAAGCTTGAGGACATCGAACACCTGAAATGGATCGTCGATAAGATATTCAAGCTCGACGCGATCCGCTTCTGCCCGCACGGTCGCCCCGTCGCCTTCGAAATGACCAAGGCGAACATCGAGCGGCAATTCAAAAGAACATAATAATTTTACATTTTGGAGGAATAATGTTTACACTTATCAAAAAAGAAGGCAACGCACGACGCGGACGCTTCGAGACCGTTCACGGAACGATCGAAACTCCCGTCTTCATGAACGTCGGAACCTGTGCCGCGATCAAGGGAGGCATATCGACGATGGATCTGCGCGAGGTCAACTGCCAGGTCGAGCTCTCGAACACCTACCATCTGCACCTTCGCCCCGGCGACGGTCTGATCCGCGATATGGGCGGAATCCACAAATTCTTCAACTGGGATAAACCGGTTTTAACCGATTCGGGCGGATTTCAGGTCTTTTCCCTTTCGCAGCTCAGAAAGATCAGCGAAGAGGGCGTAAGATTCGCCTCGCACATCGACGGCGCGCGCATTTTCATGGGTCCCGAGGAATCGATGCAGATACAATCGAACCTCGCCTCGACGATCGCAATGGCATTCGACGAGTGTATAGAAAACCCCGCGCCCTATGATTATGTCAAAAAATCCTGCGACCGAACCGCGCGTTGGCTGGTTCGATGCAAGACCGAAATGGCGCGTCTCAACTCGCTTCCCGACACTATCAATAAAAATCAGCTTCTTTTCGGCATAAATCAGGGCAGTACGTATGCAGACCTTCGCATCGAGCATATGAAAAAAATCGCCGAAATGGACTGTGACGGCTACGCGATAGGCGGACTCGCCGTCGGCGAATCGGCTGAGGAGATGTACGAAACGATCGACATCGTTGAACCCTTCATGCCGACTGACAAGCCGCGCTACCTGATGGGTGTCGGAACCCCCTGCAATATTCTGGAAGCGGTTCATCGCGGAGTCGATTTCTTCGACTGCGTAATGCCCAGTCGCAACGCGCGCCACGGAAATATTTTCACTTGGCACGGCAAAATGAACCTGCTCAACGAAAAATATATGCGCGATCCGCGCCCGATCGATGAAAATTGCGGTTGCCCTGCCTGCCGTCACTACTCGCGCAGCTACATCCGCCACCTTTTCAAGGCGAAAGAAATGCTCGGAATGCGCCTCGCCGTTCTGCACAACCTCTACTTCTACAATGATCTTATGCAGAAGATACGCGACGCGCTCGATGCCGGAAATTTCGAGCAGTTCTACAACCATTATCGCCAGATATTGGGCGAACGCAGCGAAAATTAAATCCTGTCGCGTAAATATTAAAGGCTTCGAGAAGTAAATTGCTTCTCGAAGCCTTTGTGCAATATGTACAATCTCCCGCCGAGCATTTTCAGCTTTGCGGGAGATTTGTTTTTATAATCTGAACATCGCGTTCGAAGCATCCGACGGCATACGCCAATCACCTCGCGGTGAGAGCGAAACCGATCCGACCTTCGGTCCATC
>CAYRKS010000093.1:0-7689 GCA_964424855.1 uncultured Lachnospiraceae bacterium | reverse complement strand
CTTCGGCAGCATCCGGTCGATGGCGAATTTGTCGTTGTTTTCGCAAAGACCGCCCGTGACATCATACATATGATCGCAGGGCTCATTTTCCTTGCCCATTACGGTTATATGGTGATATGCACCGTACATCGCAGGACGCATGAGGTTTGCCGCGCAGGCATCCGTTCCGAGATATTCCTTGTAGATGTGCTTTTCGTGGATGATACGGGTCACAAGGTGACCGTTGGGAGCAAGCATCCAGCGTCCGAGCTCGGTGTAAATAGCCACATCGCCGAGTCCAGCGGGAGTGAGTATTTCCTCATATGCTCTGCGAACGCCCTCGCCGATCGCGAAGATATCCGGCTCTGCGGCATCGGGAAGATAAGGAACTCCGACTCCGCCCGAGAGGTTGATAAACGAAAGCGAAACTCCGGTCTCGTTCTTTATCTTGACCGCCACTCTGAAAAGCTCGGCGGTAAGCGTCGGATAATATTCGTTGTCGGTATTGTTCGACGAAAGGAATGCGTGGATACCGAAGCGTTTTACGCCCTTTTTCGCGAGTATGCGGTATGCCTCGATTATCTGCTCGGGGGTCATTCCGTATTTTGCCTCGCCGGGATTGCCCATGATGCGATTGCTGATCTTAAAATCTCCGCCCGGATTGTAACGGCAGCAGAGCGTTTCGGGGAGATCTCCCGTGACCTTTTCGAGAAATTCTATGTGAGTGAAATCGTCGAGATTTATTGTTGCGCCGATCTTGCGGGCATAAACGAAGTCCTCAGCCGGAGTATCGTTCGAGGAGAACATTATCCGCTCGTTCGAAAAGCCGACTCGCTCGGACATCATGAGCTCGGTGAGCGACGAGCAGTCCACTCCGCAGCCCTCCTCGCCGAGTATTTTCAGCAGAGTGGGGTTAGGCGTTGCCTTTACCGCGAAATATTCGCGAAAGCCCTTGTTCCAGCCGAATGCCGCCTTGAGATCGCGCGCACGCTTGCGAATGCCGCGCTCATCGTATATATGAAACGGTGTCGGGTAGGTCTTTGTGATCTCCTCGAGCCTTTCACGGTCTATAAACGGTGTTTTCATTGATTTGTTTTACCCTTGCCCCCTTGGGACATCCTTTCCTTGCTTATGCCGTTTTGCGGCAGATAATGTGTCGTCTGTCAAAAATAACACAAAGCTACCACTATTATGATTATATCACAGTCACACCGAGGATTCAAGCGTGTAGTGTTAATTTTTTGAAAAATCAAACAAATATGCGATATACGGCACATTTTGTCGGCTATCCGTTCGAACGGATAACTTTACTTAATTATATCACTTATCACCTGAAATGTCAAGCGATTGTGAAAAGTTATTTCGAAAAAAGCATCCGTATCGAAAATATCCTCGATACGGATGCCGAAAAATTATATTTTCACCTTTAGACCGTGCTTTCGCATGATAGCTCGCGCTCTTTCGACAGCTTCATCGGTAGTTATCGGCTCGGGGAGCGTGTCCTCAAGTCCGAGTGCAAAATATCTCGAGCTTGAAAGATCGTGATATTTCAAGACCTTTATACCGACTATCCCCTCCATACCCTCGAGCAGGGAGGCTATGCTCTCACATTCACCGTCGTTTTTGCCGACGACAAAGGGGTATCTCACCTCGATACTGCATCCGCTTTTACTTAGAAAACGCAGATTTTCGAGGATAATACCGTTGTCACGACCGGTACACGTTGCATGAACCTTCGGATCGACCGCCTTTATATCATACAGAAAAGTATCGGTAAAGGGGATGATCCGCTCGAGTATTTCGCGGCTAACATAGCCGCAGGTGTCGATATCGACGCTTATGCCGTTCTCGAAGAATTTTTGCGCAAGACCGATAGCGAAATCAGGCTGAGTCAGACATTCGCCGCCCGAAAGCGTTACTCCTCCCTTTCCCGCCTCGAAAAATGGCGCGTCGAGCATAACCTCGTCGAAAAGCTCATCGATCGAATATTCTCTTCCATATTTATAAGCCGCCTCGGTCGGACATACGCCTGCACAGGCAAAGCAGCTTTTGCATTTCGCACGGTCAACTACCGCTCCGCTCTCTCCGACCTTTATCGCACCGCTTTCACAGACGCTTTCGCAGCTTTTGCAGCCGACGCATTTGTTTTGAAAGAGCGCGAGCTGCGGCTTGTAGCCGATGCTCTCGGGATTGTGACACCAAACGCATTTGAGCGGACAGCCCTTAAAAAACACCGTTGTTCGAAGTCCGTCTCCGTCGTGTATCTCCATTCGCTTTATTCCGGATATTATTCCGACATTTTTCATTTTTATGATCATTCCTTTCTCGAGCGTGCTATAAATTCGTCCTTTTCACGCTCGGAGAGGCTCGAAAAAAGTACGTTCCAGCCACAAAGCCTGACCTGAAGCTCAGGATATGCCTCGGGACATTTTTTCGCCTCCTCAAGAGCCCTTGTATCGAGTATATTATAATGCACCGCAAAGCCGCCGAGCGAGAAATACGCTCTGAGCGTTGCGCAGAGTGCCTTCAGACCATTTTCGCCGCTGACCGTCGAGGAGTGAAGATCGATATCCGCGACGGAGCCGTTCGGAGTCTTTGCTGTGTCTATGTACGCCGCCGAGCGCAGATGAGCCGATAAGCCGTTTTTGTCCGCTCCGAAGGACGCACTCGTGTTCTGTGAGAGAGGCTCGCCGCATCGGCGACCGTCGGCGGAGGCGGCGGTCAGTCTTCCAAAGCTCCAACGCCAATCGATAGAAAAGGTGCCGAGACGATATACACCGCCCTTAGCATTCGGGCGACCGTTTATCGCCTCGCCCAAAAGGTCAACGATCCTTTTTGCGATTTGATCGACCTCCTCGTTTGCATTGCCGTACTTCGGGAGCTTATTTTTTATCGTGAGTCGAAGCGTCTCCTGTCCATCCCAGTTTTTTCTCAGTATCTCGACAAGCTCCTCGAGCTTGAGACGCTTGCTGTCGTAAACCAGCTGCTTTATCGCCGCAAGCGAGTCGGTAACGGTCGCAAGACCGAGCGCATTTATCGAGGAATTGCAGTAGCGTGCCGCATTGTCACAATAAATGTCAGCTCCCCTTTTAAGCGACGAGCTGTAGACCGCTGAAAGTATCGGAGCCGAGTGCAGCCTTCGATAATTCCGCTCCTTAATATCGGTCGCCGCCATCGCACCGTTCACAAAGCCGAGCAGTTGACGCTTGAACTCGGAAAAAAGCTCCTCGAAGCTCTCAAAGCTACCGTCGTTTTGAAGCCCTATTAGCTTTCCGCTCCGCATATCGCGTCCCCTGTCCAGCGCGACCTCGAGTGCCTTCGGAAGATTCACACGCGCATTGCAGGAGCAGGTAAGCTCTTCCCGCGCGCCGCATTCATAGCAGCCGACGACCTGATAATTCGCGGCATCATCGGCTCTCGCGCCGAGCTTCAAAAGCGATTCGATTATCTTTTTGTCAGACATGAACACTATCGAATTTTTGCCCTCGCGAATACATTCCATCGCAAGCTCGATAATAGCCTCGGGAGTATCGTGCGCACAAAGGATATGCAGCTTAAGACCTTTCGTATGTCCGCGCCTGTATGCCTCGAGCAGAGAATACGAAAGCCTATTGCAGATCGCATTACCCTTTTCATCGCTTCCGCAGAGCGCGAACGGAAGATTTGCCGTCACGCCGTATGAGTCGAGCTCGGCAAAAAACATATCGAGCATCCGATCCGCCTTGACCCGATCCTCCGCAAGATAAAATTCACACAGCATCGAATCGAGTCTGCCGAGCGTGCGAAGATTTGTGCCTTCAAAGATATGCTGAAGAGCATAATATATCATGACCGTCTGCATAGCCTCAAAAAGATTCGACGGCGCACCGCAGGAGAGCCTTTTAAGCCCCTCCGCCATCTCATGTCTTCCGCATTCCGCGGCTTTTTCGGCAACACGCAGGATAAATCGAATTGCGGCATCCCATACGGCTGTACACGAGGCATAGAAGTTCTCACGCTTATGATCGTTATTACAGCTATCGCGATATCCCCTGAGTCGCTCGTAAATACCGTATATACCAAGCTCGATAACGGTTTTCCAGTCGGTCGAGGTGTGACCGAGGTCAGCGTCACCGGTAAAAGCAAGCGATGCTACAGCATCCGAAAGTCCCAAGGACGAATAATCGTTCGCATAGAGCTTCATGCGTTCGGCTGTCACCCTCGACTGAAGTCCCTCGCAGTTCACGCGAACAAAAAATGTATTTTCCGAGCTTATACTCAGCTCACAGCTGTCAAGAAGACAGATGATATTTTCGCAGTCACAGCCGAACACATCCGACTCATTTTCGATAAATGTGTGCTTTGCGAGATATTCCGACAACTCGGCTCGATCTCTTGTCATATGGCAAATATCCTTTCAAAAACAGTTTTTCCGCCAAGCAGACATTGTTCCCAATATCGGCAGAGGAGCATTTTCATGTAAACATTATACCATACTCAAAGTGATATGTAAATACATTTTCGCGTCAAAAAAATATAAAAATCGGTCATTGACAATTTCGAAAATATATGCTATAATCTTCATAAAGAGCAAACGAAAGGATGATAAAAAATGCCGACCGTGACAAACGATTACATCATAAAAAGCGTAGCAAACGTATATCACCATATCGATATGAACTGGAAGCGCGACAAATCGCGCCCGAGAAAATATCATGCGGCTTTGATATTTCTCGACGGCACAATAGAATATTATTTTCCGAAGCACAGCTTTATAGTAGAGCGCGGAGATGTCTTCATCCTTCCGGAAAATGTTCCGTATTCGGGAAGGATGCTGAGCGATTCGGTCGAATATATTTGCGTGGATTTCGAGGGGCTTGAGGGTTCGCCGCTCGATTTCGGAATACCGCAGACAGTAAGCTCGCCAAATTTCATATATTATCGCGAAAAATTCGAAGCGGTGCTTGCGGCATACGAAGCTCAGCTTGCCGCCTCTCAGCTCACAATGAAGTCAATACTGTATGACATAATCTCTTCTATGCTTCACGATCATCTGACTAAGGGCAGGAGCAAAAGAGTCGAGGATATCATTGAGTATATAAAGCGGGAGCTTTCAAATCATGAGCTTGACCTGAAAAGTATATGCGGCAGCTTTGGCATCAGCGAATCGCAGCTGCGTCGAGACCTTCGTCGTGCAACCGGAGCTTCTCCGAACGAATACATTCGAAATCTGAGGATAAACCGAGCCAAGACCGAGCTTATCGAGACCTCCAAGCCGATCTATGAAATAGCCGCCGACTGCGGCTTTGACTCGCCGTACTATTTTTCAAAATGCTTTACCGAGCAGTGCCGAATGACTCCGACAAAATTCCGAAAGGAGCATCTGCTGCCATAAAAGCATTCCTCACCACAAAGAATTTATTTTCCGCTCTCCTCCGAGCCGAGTATCCTTCGGAAGGCTTCGACCAGCTTGCAGCCGTAGCAAAGTATCATTCCGAGCACCGCACCGAGAGCTGCCTGCAATATCTGATACGGAAGCTTGATAAGCGCGTATTCGGGTGTAGAATAGATAAATGCGCGTCCGAGCGAATAGCCGACGACCATTATGACCGCGCCGAGAAAAACTCCGATCCCCGAGGAGATCTGACGCTTGAGCTTGAGTCTTCGAGTACAGAGCGAGATAACGACTGCCTGAAGTCCGTGCGTTACGAGCGAAACGAACATCGGAGTCGGATAAAATATCGCATCACCGATAAACGCACCGACACCTCCGACCATAAATGCGGCAAGCGGGTCAAGGATTATCGCCGCAGTGCAGATTATCACATCGTTTAAGTATATATGTCCGCCGGGGACGGGGATGCTCAGTGTGCTCATGCTCATGATTATGTTAAGTGCCATAAACATAGCAGTCACAGTGAGCCATTTTGTCGAATGCTTTTTGAAGGTGCTTGCCATATGCTATCATTTCCTTTCAATATATTATATAGGCGTGTGCCGAATTTTTCGAGAATACATTCGAAGCTCGACGGCACGCTTATATTATATCGCATTTGTGGTCATAATAACAGCATCAAAAAAGCATTATATTTTAGTACCAGATCGTTCAGTCGAAAAGCTCACTCGCAAAGAGCTTTCGCGCATCGGCTGTTATATCCGCGTACATCTTCGAAAGCAGCTCGTCCGCCTTTTCGCAGCATTCGGGCGTGTGCATCAGCTTTGAAAGCTCATCGACCCTCGAGAACCAGAGTGCGTTGTATGCGGGATAAAGCTCACACGCCGCCATGCGTTCATCCGGAGTCAGCGGGCAGATCGCACGGTAGCCGTCCAGAAAAGCCTTGAAAAGCTCGGGACGAACCTCATCCGAAAATCCTTCGGCAAGAGTTGACTCGTTCGCCAGCAAAAGTCCCTCGAGGATCATATCTCCGATCAGCGTTTCATCTCCCGAGGCATCGAAATCGAAGACTCCGAGACGGTCTCCCGAGGTGTAGAGATTGCCGAGGCTCATATCTCCCTGAACCGCACTGCAAGGAAGTCTTCCCCAAACATCGGCGGCATTTGCCAGCTTGCGGTCATATATCGCGATTATCTCGCGGCAAAGCTCGGGCTTTTTGCAGAAGCGGTGAGGATACATCACCGACCTTATCATGCTCGCCTCTGCCTTTTCGGCAAGCTCGCGAAAGGTATCGATCCCACTCATTTTGTTTCCGCCGAGCGCGTTGAAATCAGTCGGTCTTCCGATCTTAAAATTATCGCGGAAGGACAGACGGTGTATACGCGCCATAAGCTTTCCCGCCTCACGTGCCGAATCGGTATCGATCGACAAAAGCTCACCCTCGGCGATGTCCTCGAGTATGACATTCACTCGAACTCCGTCGATGCTCCGCTCGAGGCAATAGCTGCCGTTTGCCGAATAATGCTCTGGGACAGCTATACCGTTTCGGCGCAGATGCTCGGCAAATACGCACTGACGTTCAAGCTCGTTGTGCGGATGTCCCTCTCGGCGGATCAGCTTTATCATGAGCGGGCTGCGGTGCTTTACCTCGAGCCTTGCGGCGAGCTTTACATCGTTCTCATTATCCTGACGGTCGAGCAAACATTTTACATCGGTTATCGCGGTAGATATACCGTATTCGCGCAATATCGGCGCAAGATTTTCAGCATTAAGATTCATTATGTACCCTTCCTTTCGAAATATGCTGTGAATTACCTTCTGATTATATTATACTACAAAACCTTCGCAGATTCAAGTATATTTCAAAAAAAAATGCAGATAATATTACTGCCGCACAAAGCGGATATATAAAAAGCTGCGAAAGGAACCGAAAAAATGAAATGCTATGCAATGCTCGGCATCGGAAAGACCGGGTGGATCGAGAAGGAAAAGCCGAAATGCGGAATGCTCGACGCGATAGTGCGACCAATAGCCGTATCGCCCTGCACATCCGATGTCCATACCGTATTTGAAGGAGCTATCGGATAACGAAGCGACATGATCCTCGGACATGAGGCGGTCGGTGAGATATGTGAGGTCGGCTCGGGTGTCAAGGATTTCAAGCCGGGCGACCGAGTTATCGTCCCCGCGATAACACCCGATTGGGGGAGTCTCGAAGCTCAGGCGGGCTTTTCGATGCACTCGGGCGGAATGCTCGCGGGCTGGAAATTTTCAAATTTCAAGGATGGAGTTTTCGCCGAATATTTTCATGTCAACGATGCCGATTCAAACCTCGC
>CAYRKS010000092.1:0-7738 GCA_964424855.1 uncultured Lachnospiraceae bacterium | reverse complement strand
GGAATATTATATCACAAAAATGAAGAATTGTCGATAGGTAAAACGAAAATTTACATCGTATGCTTGACAAAATTTCGATTCAGAGCTATAATATAAGGTGAAAATATACCTTCCGAAAGGAATCGTCATCAACATGAAAAGCTTGACATTAAAGCGATTGCTCGCACTGCTCTTGACTCTCGCGGCTGTCCTCGGCATTGCCGCCTGCGGAGCGGACGAGATCGAAGGCATAATCGACATCGCCGCCGCACTCGTCGGAACGGTCGAGGACAGCACGGAGCCGATCACCTCGAGCTCGGAGCAGCCCGAAACCTCAGAGTCGGTCGAGGAAGCCGAAGCCATCGCGATCGACGGCTCATACACCTCATGCGAAGAGGTCGCGCTATATATCCACACCTACGGCTGCCTTCCGAGCAATTTCATAACGAAGGCAGAGGCGCGCAAGCTCGGCTGGGAGGGCGGATCGCTCTCCGAGTATTCGGATAAGCTTGCCATAGGCGGAGATCGCTTCGGAAACCGCGAGGGACTTTTGCCCGAGAAGGACGGTCGATATTACACCGAATGCGACATAGACACGCTCGGCAAGGATTCGCGCGGAGCGAAGCGGATCGTCTTCTCAAACGATGGTCTGATATACTACACCGAGGATCACTACGAAAGCTTCACACTGCTCTACGGGGAGGAATCACAATGAAGACTATAACCTTGCGACTAGAAAAGCTTACCGAAAAGACCGCGGCGCATGAATATCTGAAGGAGCTCTTCGGCTTTCCCGAATACTACGGAAGCAATCTCGATGCGCTTTACGACTGCCTCACCGAGCTTTCGGAAAAGCCGACGGTCGTTGTCGAAGGACACGCCGAAGGCTATGCCGAGCGGGTACTGAGAGTGCTTCGCGAGACTTCCGAGCTCGGGATGATAGAGCTTGACAGCTCAAAATCAAATTTGCAAAAAGGAATGATCTGAAACTTGAAAATAAATCCAAAGGAAATAGCCTCGCTCGTTCGAACCCTTTCTAAGACTGCGAACACTCACCGTTTCACCTCGGCAATAATCGCCGCCGCCGGAAGCGGACCGCGCATGAATGCCGACAAGACAAAGCAGCTGCTGACCCTCTCGGGAATACCCGTGATAGTCCGAACACTTCTCGCCTTCGACAGCTGCGAAACGATCGACGAGATAATCGTTTCGGCAAAGGCGGACGAGCTTACATTTTACGAGGAATACAAAAATAAGTACAAGCCGAAAAAGCCCTTGAAGGTCGTTGTCGGCGGAAGCACGAGACAGGAATCGGTGCTTAAGGGCTTTGAAGCGATATCCGATGAGAGCGAATTTGTCGCGATACACGACGGCGCACGCTGTCTCATCACACCAGAGCAGCTCGAAAGTGTCATAAGAGCTGCCTACGGACACGGAGCGGCTACTGCCGCCTGCCGTGTCAGCGACACGGTGAAGCGTGCAAGCATCGGTGGCTTTATCGAAGAAACGATCGACAGAAGCTCGCTCTGGCTTGCACAGACCCCGCAGGTCTTCAAGACCGAGCTTTACCGCGCCGCCGCGTATGTCGCGAAGGACGAGGGCTTTTCGGCGACCGACGACAATATGCTCGCCGAAAGCATCGGCTACCCGGTCAAGCTGGTTGACTGCGGCACCGAAAACATAAAGCTCACAACTCCCGCCGACCTTGCGGTCGCTGAGGTGATATTGAGAAAAAAGCAGGAACAAGCAAAATAAACAAAGCTATCCCCTTAAAGCATTTTCAATCGGTTGCTTTAAGGGGATAGCTTTAATTTCACAGCTCTGCGACTGTTTTTTGTTTGAAAGGACTGCTTATTCGCCTCTTGCGCCTTCCTCAAATTCGCGGATCTTGCCGACAACACTTTCCTTGTTCGAAGCCAGAGTCGAAGCGATGTTATCGGTCTCGCTGTTGATTATCGTCGAGATCATGGTTCTGACACCGCCGATATCATATGCGAGTCCTATGTCGGAGGTCATCGAGTTGAATATTATGTCGAGCATTTCGGAGGAATCATCATCGCGGACGACCTTTCCCTGAAGTGTGACATTATAATACGAGTTGGTAAGAGTATCGTTCGATACGGAGGCCATATATTCGAGTATAGCCGAGGTGCGCTGAGTATCTTCTATGGTTTTCGGAACTATGTATCCGGTAGCGGACCAGGACTGATAGGTCGAATAATAGCTTTCCTGTTCCTCGTCATATTTCGGGAGCGGGATTATTCCGAAGTCATCGTTCATGTCACGCAGACTTACAACGTCACGCATTACCGAGATACGATAAAGTGCTCTTCCCTCGCGGAATATGTTTATGATATCCGTCCATATATCGGTGGAGCCGGTCAGATCCTCTGCTCTGATCATAAGATCATTGTTGGTCACAAAACGGCGGATACGGTCGAGTGCATTTATGTTGCGTTCACTTTCAAGAGCAAGCTCGCAGGAGCCGTCACTTCCGGTGCGAACAGAGGTGATGCCCGTACTCGTAACAAGTCCGATACCCGCAGTCTTACTTCCGAGCATTCCCCACTGGTCATCCTTATCAATAACCGAGTCACCGTTGAGGTCGCCCGTGATCTTACGGCACTGAGCCTCGAGAACGTCGAGAGTCCATTCACCGTCGCGAACCATCGTGTATATATCGTCAAAGTCGTACTGCTCGTAAAGCCGCTTGTTGAAGCAGAGCACCCACGTTGCGTCTCTCCATCCGAAGCCTATATCGCCCATCATGAAGTAGGACTCGCCGTTTATCGCCGATGCCTCAATGAGCTGGGTGTTCCACCAGGGCTTTTTGACATCTACATATTCGAGCGAGGACAGCGGCAAAACATAATTGTTCGATACTGCGGGGGCGATATTGGAGGTGGTGGTAACAGTCGCGTCGAACTGATCGTCTCCGGCAAGCACCGCCTGATTGAAGGTGGACATAAGGCTGTTTCCCGCGACCGGTACGAATTCCATAGTCAAGCCGAAGCGTTCCTCGACCTTGCGATTTCTCTTATATACCGCGTCGTTCATAAGGTCTCCGGTCTCCGATTCGGCAAATATCTCGTTCGCAGACGCATATGCCTCGTCATCGGATGCCATAACGCGGAATTTATACCCGTCATATCGCTCATTGGGTATATCCACACCTATGGTTTCTTCGCTCGATGATTCTGCGGTCGTGGTATCCTCGGACGTGTTCGGATTTTGCTGCTCATTTCCGCATGAGAAGGCAGACATAGCCATAAGCGCAGTCAGAATAATTGCGGTCGTTCTGTTAAACTTGTTCATAGCTGTTTTCCTTTCAAGAAAAGTATTTTTTAACGATGATTATATTATATCACAAGTTCCTTGCTTTGTCAATATTTTTTGTCGCTTTTCCAAAGACTTTTTGCGAAACCTCTCGAAATTGCGGTTTGCATTCATATACTATCAACTTTTCAGTACCCCCCCCCGAAATATGGGGTGTAAAAACTATTCATATTTGTTCGATATGTGGAAAATGACGAAATTGCAAAAAAATTGCGTTTACCTATTGATTTTTTCGAAAAAATATATTACAATATTATTGTGATAATTTTCGTCTGCGAAAACTGGGCGGCGACTGCTTAAAATCTGCTCTGTCTACTGTGATTTGCCGCACAGGCAACGACTTCAAGCCAACAGCTCCGCTCTAAATAATAAATAATTTTTTGGAGATGATATTATGTGGTTCATACTCGCACTCCTTTCCGCGCTGTTTGCGGCTCTTACTTCGATCCTCGCCAAGGTCGGAATAGACGGTGTAAATTCCAATCTCGCCACCGCGATACGCACAGCCGTCGTTCTCGTGATGGCGTGGGGAATGGTATTTCTGACCAACGCGCAGGGCGGCATATCCGAGATCGGCAAGAAAAGCTGGCTGTTCCTGATCCTGTCAGGTCTTGCGACCGGAGCGTCATGGCTCTGCTATTACAAGGCATTGCAGCTTGGTGAGGCTTCTAAGGTCGTTCCGATCGACAAGCTCAGTGTCGTAATAACGCTTATCCTGGCGTTTGTCTTTCTCCACGAGCAGTTCACGGCGAAATCGCTCATCGGGTGCATATTGATCGGCGCGGGAACGCTCATAATGGTGCTTTGAACGGTTGAATTCACAAAAAATCAATATTCGATTTTTCTGTTAATATTATCGACATTTAGTGTACATATTTGCACTATATGTAAAATTTAACCGAAATTCGAAAAAAATCGCGTTTACCCCTTGATTTTTTCAAAAAAATATATTACAATAGTATTATGGTCAAAAAAATCACAAAACCAATAAATGCAAAGGATGACAAAACAATGGCTACATTCAGAAAAATCGGCGTTCTCACCTCGGGTGGCGACGCTCCCGGCATGAACAGTGCGATCCGTGCGGTTGTCCGCTCGGCTATTTCCCGCGGAGTTGAGGTCGTGGGCATTTGCAAGGGCTACTCCGGACTTATCTCGGGCGAGCTTCGTCCCCTGACCGCTTCGGAGGTCGATCTTATCGCATCCACCGGCGGAACCTTCCTTTATTCCGACCGTTGCCCCGAATTCAAGACCGAAGAGGGCATGGCAAAGGCAGTTGAGACCTGCAAAAAGAATCATATCGACGGAATCGTTGCGATAGGCGGCGACGGCACCTTCAGAGGCGCGACCGACCTTTCGATCCGCGGCATACCGACCATCGGTCTTCCCGGAACCATCGACAACGATATTTCCTCCTCCGACTATACCATCGGCTTTGACACGGCTATGAACACCGTTGTAAAGGCTATCGATTCTCTTCGCGACACCTGCGAATCTCACGCACGCTGCGAGGTCGTTGAGGTAATGGGCAACGGTGCCGGCTATATCGCCGTTGAGACCGGACTTGCCTGCGGCGCATCCGCCGTAGCTGTCAAGGAGCTCGGCTTTGATGTCGATGCCTGCATCGCACGTCTCAAGTCGCTCCGAGCAAAGGGTCAGCGCAGCTTTATCGTTGTCGTTTCCGAGAGCATGGGTCCGGAATTCGGCGAAGCTCTCACTGCAAGGATCAAGGAAGAGGCGGGTATCGACTCGCGCTTTGTCAGACTCGCGCACATCGTCCGCGGCGGCACTCCGACTCTCCGCGACCGCTTCACCGCCGCAAGAATGGGTGACTATGCAGTCGATCTCATCCTCAAGGGCGAATCCAATCTGGTCGTTGTCGAGCAGAAGGGTGTTCTCACCACCGTCGAGATCAAGTATGCGCTCATGCTTGACCGTATGTACAAGGGCAAGCTCAAGGACGGCGATCTCGACGCCTTCACCGAGGCTCAGATCGCTGACATGAAGGCATACTGCGACCGCAAGCACGCAGAATTTGCCGACATGATGGATGTCGCAAACACTCTGGCTAACGACTAAACTCAAGCTTACAGAAAAGCTCCGCACCGGCAAAATTGCCCGTGCGGAGCTTTGTATTTTTATCGTAATGAGCTGTATTTTCCTTTTTCGAAAATATTCTCAGCCGCATGATTTTGGAGGATTGCAAATTTTTTAGGGTATTCTGCAAATTTTTTCGCTTGACATATGCCCGAAATTGTCGTATAATATCTATGATATAGCATTTGAAGCTATCCGCATAAACACTTCGGATATCAAACGAAAGGAAGATAAATCATGATACTTCGCGCACCCTCCGTACCGCTCATAACGGTAGACCCGTATTTCAGCATCTGGTCTAACACCGACCGACTCACCGACTGCGATCCGGTACACTGGACAAACAAGCCCAACACCATTCGCGGAATCATAACCATAGACGGCGTTGACTACCGCTTCATGGGAGCCGGAAAGGAAGAGGCTCTCACTCAGACCGACCTCGACATCCGCACTCTCACCACAAAGTACACCTTCGCAGGTGCGGGCATTGAGCTCACCGCTACCTTCTTCTCTCCCCTTTTCCCCGATGATCTCTCGATAATGACCCGCCCGGTAAGCTATCTCGAGCTTTCGGTACGCTCGACCGACGGCGAAAAGCATTCGACCTCGATAAAGCTCATGGCATCCGAGGAGCTTTGCCTCAATCAGAAGGGACAGATGGCGGTCGAGACCGAGGTAAAGGAGTTTGACGGCATAAACGCAGTCCGTATCGGCAGCGTCGAGCAGCCCGTTCTCGGCAAGAGAGGCGACGATATCCGCATTGACTGGGGATATTTCTACCTCGCGGCAAAGGATGCAAAGGTCGGCTCGGTAAAGTGCGACGAATGCGAAATGACCTTTGTCACCCTTGAAAAAGAGCTTAACGACACCGCTCTCATAGCCTTCGCATATGATGATATCTGCTCAATCCAGTACTTCGGTGAAAACCTCAAATCGGTCTGGAACAACGACGGCAAGACCATCGAGGAGGCGATCTCCGAGGCATTCGGCGACTACTCGGCTCTGCTCGAAAAGGCCGAGAAGCTCGATGACAAGCTCGTTCTCGACTCTGTAAGAGCCGGCGGTGAGAAATATGCCGAGCTGCTCCAGCTCGCCTTCCGCCAGGCTATCGCGGCTCACAAGGCAGTCCTCGATAAGAACGGAGAGCTTCTCTTCGTCTCGAAGGAGTGCTTCTCCAACGGCTGTGCCGCAACCGTCGATGTAAGCTATCCGTCGATCCCGATGTTCCTCATCTACAACCCCGAGCTGGTTCGCGGAATGATGCGTCCGATCTTCAGATTCGCGGAAAGCGACAAGTGGAGCTACGATTTCGCTCCGCACGACTGCGGTCAGTATCCCATGCTGAACGGTCAGTTCTACGGCGGCACCGACATAAAATACCAGATGCCGGTCGAGGAATGCGGAAATATGCTCGTCATGATGGCGACCTACTGCATCGCAAGCAAGGATTTCAGCTATGCCGCTGAAAAGCTCGATATTCTCAAGCAGTGGACGACCTATCTCACCGAAAACGGCACCGACCCGGCAAATCAGCTCTGCACCGATGACTTTGCCGGACATCTCGCTCACAACTGCAACCTTTCGCTCAAGGCCATCTCGGGAATCGCCGGAATGGGTATCATCTGCGAAAAGCTCGGTCTTGCAAAGGAATCGGCGGAATACTTCGATTCCGCGAGAAAGCTCTCGATAAGCTGGCTGCTCCGCGCTTCGAACGGCGACGGAAGCTACCGTCTCGCATTTGATAAGAAGGGCACCTTCAGCATGAAGTACAACATCGTCTGGGACAAGCTTTTCGGAACGAAGCTCATGCCCGAGGAGGTATTTGACGGTGAAGCATGGTCAAATCGCCGTCACTTCAACGCCTACGGAATGCCGCTCGACAACCGCTCCGACTACACCAAGTCCGACTGGCTCGTATGGACCGCGACCCTGTGCAAATCCAAGGCGGATTTTGAGTCCTACATCGCGCCTCTCTGGGAGGCTTACAACAAGATGCCGACCCGCGTTCCCATGACCGACTGGTATTACACCACCACCTCGGCAATGCGCGGCTTCCAGCATCGCTCGGTAATCGGCGGACTCTTTATAAAGCTTATGGAATATTACAAGACGGTCAGAGTTTATTGATCGACCGAAATCCGAGTGAAGCTTCGGCTTCACTCGGATTTTTTAAGCTCATGTCCCAAAACGCCAGCTCATAGCGTGAGCAGTTGACAAAAATCTCCTCAAGCTTCTTTAACCGATCCTCGGTGTATTCTTTTGTCAGACGATCGAGTGTATCGAGAAGCACAACGTTTCCTGCGGCATAATCGCTCGACGCATACCC
>CAYRKS010000091.1:0-7755 GCA_964424855.1 uncultured Lachnospiraceae bacterium | reverse complement strand
CCTCGCCCCGACTTTCGGGCAGGACGAAGAGATCCTCAAGATATATGCCCTTTCGGCACTTGAAGGTCGAAAGATTGTAGAAATAAAGCGCGATACCGACTGCTTTTCCATCATCCTCGGCGACAAGACAGTGACCGACTCCGCTCTCAAAGAGCAGTGCCTCCAGCTCGGACTCGTCTCCGACAACGAGCTCGGACATTTTTTCGTATTCCGCAAGCAGCTTTATCAGCCGAAATATCTCACCGACATCACCGCGCTCGGCTTTCCTTATATTATACATCGAAAACCACCATTGCGTGAAGCTCTACGCGGTTCACATCAACGTGAGCCGTGCCGTTTTCGTAGGTGTAGTCAAGGTCGGTCTCGACCAGACCGCCGTCACGGTATTCGACCTTATAAACGCGCTTGGGCTGCGGAAGCTTCGCGTCAAGCTTGATCTCATAGAGCGGAACTATATCCTCAATTATCTCAACGCCGTTTCCGCGCTTTGTGGTGTGAGCAAAGAGCAGATGCGCAACATAGCGGCTCTCGGACTCCTGCTTTGTGAAGGTGGCAACTCCGCGGTCGGGAAGATTTGTCTTGAGCGTCGGATCGAGAAGCTCGGAGATCATGTGCAGAACGAGCTCCTTGAGATGGTACGAGCCCTTGTCGGCGTAATCCTCAAATACCTTCCATGCGATATAGCCGGTGCTTTCGGTGAGAACCGCTCCGGCATGATCCGCGCCGATATCGTTCGGAGTGTGCTGGTGAGAGCAGAAATGCTCGGGAGTACGGTTGAAGTAGGTATCCTCTGCGACAGCCTCGACTCGTCCGCCGTGAGCGGTCACGTTCATCGACTGCTTGTACATGACATATGCGGTCCTGCCGTTTACAGCCTCGTACTCGGGGATCATATAGTTCGGGCAATATTCGTTCACCTTGTTGAAATCGACACCGAGCTCGATAGCAAACTCATCCTTGTCGGTAGCAAGACCCGATTCGCCGGTGCAAAGCAGCTTTCCGCCGTTTTTAACATACTCATCGAGTCTCGCCTTGAGAGCATCGTCGATGCGGATGACATCGGGCAGGATGAGGAGCTTGTACTTCGAAAGATCCTCCTCCTCACGGTCGATGAGGTTGAAGAGATACTTGCCCTCGAGCAGCATTCTCGAAGCTCCGACATCGAAGGGGCAGTTGCGATTGGGACGCTTCGAAAATGCCTCTGCGCTGAGTATCGCGATATCCGTGATATGCTCCGCGCCCTTTACAAAGGGTTCCTTAGCCTCAACCTCGGCATATGCCTTGCCGATGAGATTATATGTAGACATATTCATCTCGCCGCTCGGATGGAGCTGATCGCCGACAGAGCATTTTGCCCCCTCCGCGATCGAAAGCGCGACCTCATAGCGAAGCGCATTCGGATGCTTGAAGCCGCCGAATTCTCCCCACGAGAGGTGGAATTTTCCGGTCATACCGAGGAATTCCATTCCGAGCGTGCGGCAGTAAGCGGCCGACATCGGGAAGTGGTCATAGCCCCAGCCGCCGGTCGGAAGGCTCTCAAGCTCGAGATGAGTATCGAAATGCGCGTGGTCGCGTCGTCCGCGTGTGATATTTCCGGCATTGTGGAATATCGTCGTATCGGGATCGTATTTTCTTACCGCCTCTTCAACACGACGGCAGTACTCGGCATAGACCATATCTGCGTGCTTCTGAACATCGGCAGGATCGTGCGGATCGAGTCCCTTGCTGCGCATAGATGCGAGGCAGTGCTGGCAGTAGCAGATACGAACCGAGGAGATATCGAGGAAGATACCCGTCGGATGATATAGCTGCATGACCTCCTCGATCTGAGCGAGCAGAGTGTCGAGATAGGGCGTGTTGTAGCAGAGAAGATGATAATGTGCACCGTTGAGGAAATCCGCACCGGCGTTGGGCGAGCTCTTTACAAGATGCTCGGGATGACGTTTTGCATATTTTTCATCAAAGCCCGCCGAGAGATATACCGGCGCGTTGACTCCCGCCTCGCGGCAGGCTTCAAGCTCGGCTCCGAGCAGATCGAACTTGAGCTTCGGGTGCATTTCGTTCGCCTTGGACGGATGATATGCCCAGCCGTGATGGCACTTGGAAAAGACGGTTATCGAATCGACATGACCTGCCTTGAGCGCAGCCTTGAACTGCTCCTTGTCAAAGCGGTCGCCGACAGCCGGAACCTCCTCCGAGGTGTGGAAATCGAGATGTACCTGACGATAGTGTAATTCTTTCATGGGATTTATTCTCCTTAAAATCATTGTTGAGATCGAGTCCGAAATTCGGATGCGTCATCCTTTCGGAGCTTTTATTGTCTGTCACATAATATGATACAATAAAAGTCCGCTTTTGTCAAGGTGTTATTGTAAACTTTGCGTTTTTTTGCATAAATCTTGCTGTTTTTTTCATAATTATCACAGGATATTTGCAGAGTCTCAGCCGCAAGCAGCCGAAAGCGCGGCACTCAGACCGTTCGGCAGAGTTTTTTGCTCGGAGAGCTTTTCGAAAAGCTCGAGTGCGGCACTGCGATCGAGCTTCAGACCGTGCGCCTCGGCGATTTCGCTCGACCGCTCGGATCGAAGCAGCGAGGCAAAGCCATAGCCGCATTCACCGTTCTCGAGCGGCTCAAGCCATGCTCCGAGCTCAAGGAGACCGCTCTCAAGCTCCTTTCGGCAAAAGAATACTGCATTTTCAAAGGGCAGACTGTTTTTTCCTTCCAATTATTTTTCCTTTCGTTATATGTCCCGTTGACCTTATTTATAGGTATATTATAACATAAAATCACGGCTTTTGCAATATACTTTTGAAATTTATCAGCGAGTATTAAAAAAATTGAAAGCCTCGATTTTAATTAAAGCCGTTTCGATTCATTTTTCGACATACCTTTGTGTAGGCTGTACATAATGTTGTTCCATTTTTTGTAAGTTATGACCCTTGATATGATTGGCAAATTATGGTATAATATATACCAGCCGGACGGGAAATACATAAACCGAGCGATTACAAAAACAAAAACACACAGGAGAAGATTTATGAACACGAAAACACGAATCATGTTATGTATCGAGGAAGTATCCGAACGAGAGCATATAAGCTCACTTTTACGAAGCGTGGGCTTTGTGAACCTCTACGAAGCCGATACCCATCGTCAGGCAGCCGAAATGCTCGAGGCAGGACGCTGTGACATGATAATCTGCGACACCGCCTTCGACGGCGGCGAGGGTATCCAGCTCATCTTCAACGATAAGGAACGCTCCGAGCGTCTTCGGACAAAGCCGATCCACTTCATCATCTTCGGCAGCCTTGAGCAGGCACCTCTGCTCGAGGAGCTGGGAAAGCTCGAAAACGTTGCCACTCTGACCTCGCCCTACACAAGCAACGAATTCTGGCAGCGCATATTCGTCGGCTCGGCAAAGGCAATGGGCGAGTTCAAGCCCGAGCAGAAGCCGAAGGCTCCCGACAAGCCACTCGAGATCCGTATATCGGATGCACTCCACATGATCGGCATACCCGCGCACATCAAGGGCTATACATATCTGCGCAGTGCGATAACCATGACGGTAAACGATCCCGACATAATAAATTTCGTCACAAAGTCGCTCTATCCGAGCGTTGCAAAGGAATTTTCGACCTCCACCTCTCGAGTCGAGCGTGCGATACGCCATGCCATCGAGGTGGCGTGGGATCGCGGAGATGTTGACACATTGAATTCACTCTTCGGCTACACGATAAGCCGTCAGCGCGGAAAGCCGACAAATTCGGAATTCATCGCGCTCATTTCGGACAAGCTGAGACTGAACATAATATGATCAAATGCCCCGCCGCGAAGGTCTTCGCGGCGGGGCAAGCCTTATTTATCGGTGTTTGGGAAATTCCAATGCTCGTCGGGCAAGAGCTCGGGCTTTCGGAGAAATTCGAGCTTTTTGTAGTCACCGAAGTTCTCCTTTGCCTGGAAGCATATCGCGACCGCACCGGTGACATGACGTGCGACATAGCAACCGCGCTTTTCGTCATATTCGGCTTCAAATTTCGGTCCGCGCCATGCGTCGCTTATACCGGCAACAAAAGCGGTTCCGCCCTTTTCGGGATAGATCGTCAGCTCGGCATCCGAAAGACCGTAGAGCGTGTAACGTGAATCAATATTGACGACCGTATCGCAGACATAATCGCGCTTGAATGCGAGCTTTGCACGCTTGGTCTGCTTTACGAACACACGGCAGTCGGTGTGTATCCACTTTGAGAGCGGATATTCTCCGAGGCTGTTGTCGATCGTAAATTCGGTGTTGTCAAACGCTGGTGCGCCCTCGGGAGTAGTCAGCTTCATTCTGATCGAAGCGTCCTTTGCGAAAACATTCATTATAGTCGAGGCGCGGCAGGAGGCAAGCTGGATTATCGGCAGATTGTCATCAACGTCAAAGCATTCAAAGCTCAGCTCATAGCCGAAAAGCTTGAGCGCGACACGCGGAAGGATCGCCGACGGGAAGAATTTCGACGGTGCGAGCTTATTCGGCAGACCGTACTTCGAATTCGGGTCGTGCGGGAAGGAGCCGCGTATCCACACGAGCCTTTTCTCCTCATTGAACGTGACATACGCGCGAGTCTCATCATCCTTCGATACAGACGCGAGAACCCTTGTGCTTCCGTTTGATATCTCACCGATACCGCCGTTTGAAAGGAGAGACGGATGTGAGAGAACATTCGAATAGGAATTCGTCTCGGCTTTATCGAGCTCGAGCGAGGTCGAAAGCTCGAGTGAGCCCTCGAGCTCCGAGCAGTATTCGATACCGACCGCATTTTTGAGTCGCTCTGAGGCATTTCTCATTCCGCCGACCAGAATTGCTCGACCGCCCTTTTCGATATACTCGAATATCGCCGACTCGAGCTCACTTCCCGCCTCGGGAACGACGGTGAAGATGATCGTTTTCAAAAGCTCGGTCTTGTCGGCTTTAATGAAGCTGTCATCCGATATGACCGTATTCAGTGGGAAGCCCATATCGACCGCGCTTTCAACGAACCAGTCATCCATGAATATCTCGGAGAGTCTTCCCTCCTTGAGTCCGCGCTTGCAATAATCGGCAAAGGGATACACCCAGGTGACCGTTCCGGCAGCATCGGGATAATCCTCATATGCGGTCAAAAGATGCGGGATGACCTCGTTCGGGCAGCGTTCGGGCATACGTCCGAAGGAATCGTCCGCGCTGAGGAAGTTGAGTCCGAAGGGCTTCGTGACCTCAAGGCTCTCGTCGAGACGAGCAAGCGCGAGCGGAAGATATATATCATGCGGACTGCGTGCATATCGGTCGAACCACGGAGAATTGACCCACCAGGGGTCATGGATATAGTAACGCAGGATGAAGCCCTTTTCGGGTAGTGCGGCGATGTGCGACATAAAGCCGGCAAGCTCAAGACCGAAGCGGTAATTGAGCGGTGCCCACGGAGAGTTGGGGGGACCGACAAGGTTCTTTTGAGCATATATCTCATCGATCGGGCAGCCGTGCGCCGAAATATCCATTCCGGTCGAAAGATTCGAGCCGCGCGTTTCGACTCTCGTATCGCCTATTGCCTCGGTAAAATATTTCCAGAATTCGGAGATATTTTCGCGGACTCTTTCCGCGCCCGAGAAATCGAATTCACTGCCGTTGAAAAGCTCTCCCGTCCAGTTCCAGGAGGCAAGCGAATAGCCGAAGCCGTTCGAAAGCCAAATGTAGTCAAAGCCGAGGTCGCGCTTCATCTCCATGAACTGCTTTCCGAGAAATTCACCGATGTGCGTTCCCTCTGGAATACCGTTCGGATACGCGGCATAGCGGCGATCGTCGGCGTGAAGTCTCGAGGCACAATGGAGCCACATCTTCGAGCCCATTATGTCTCCCTTGCAGATCTCCTTGTGACGCTCGTATTTGAAGCTCGACCACGCGAATTCGGGGCCCGGATCAAAGGTCTCACCGACCTCGATATCAAAGCCGGTCAGCTCCTTTCCGACCCGCTTCATCGTCTCGATTATCCGCTTGAGGTCGCCGTAGCTCATTTCGGGCGGATTTTCGATGTAATTCACCGGGAAGGCGTGAAGTGAAAATTTGTGGGGCATATTCGTCGGATCGGCATTTCTGTCCCAGTTTCCGATTCCGATATAGCGGCACCACTCGAAGGTGTCCTCGAGTCGTCCGGCATAGTCGAGTATCTCCGAGCCATCGCTCGTCCAAAGAAGTATGGAGCAGCCGGTCGCACGCTTTAATAAGGGTCTCCACTCGTTGTAAAGCTCACGCGCGGTGCTTTCGAGTCCCGCGTCGGACTTGTCGATACCGAAGGGCTTAAGGCTTATCTCGAGGCAGACACGCCCCGCGTTTGTAGTTTGGTGATATTCATAGTTGAACATGATATCCCTCCTTAAAATTTTCAGTCGAGAGGCTTCTCGAGCTTTATATCCATCATACGCGCAAAAATGTCAAGCTCTGCGGTGTGGTCACCTATTCCGAGCGCAAGATGATGAGTCGGTCCCGCCGAGCACCAACGCTCGACAAATTCGGTCGCCGAGACCTTGAAGCGGCACTTTGTGTTGGTGTTTCCGGTCGCGGGGATCGCACCCGGCATTGATTCTCCGGTCGCCGAGATGAGCTTCATCCGTCCGTCTCTGCCGACCGAGCAGGATAGGAGCGAGATCGGACCGGTCTTGAGCTTGAATTCGACCGAAACGCCCGTACCCGGCTTTCCGTGGAACTTCTTGAGCTTTCGAAGGATCGGACGCTCGTTGCTGATATTGATATTGTGCGGTCCGTCGTGACCTATCAAAACGATGTCGTCAACGACATCAAAGGGATGCAGCTCGGCAAACGAGCCACCGCCGCCGATGCGGTTCATTATGAGCATTGCCGCCGCCGTCTTGAGATCGGCTTCACCCGCAAGCGGGATGTTTCGGCTGGTGAGCAGAGAATTTCCGATTATCAGATTCGAGGCGATACGCTCATATTCGTTTCCGTGCTCGCCCTTGTAGAAATATGCGAGTGCGGTCAAGCCGTTTTTATCCACCAGGCGGTCGAGACCTATCGAGCAGCGAGCGGCAAGCTCAAGGTCTGAATCCTTGACATAGTCGGTGAGCGGATCGTTCGAAGGCTCGCGTATGTCGAAGACCGATTTTATCTCTTCGATCCTTCCCTTCACCTCACCCTCGGTCGCGACGTTCACATATTCGACAAGCTCGCACATTTCGAGCATCTTAACGTGCGCGCCGAAGTCGGCGGAAAATGCGGTCGGATCGGTGTTCATGTCATACATTCCGTCATAGGTATGTCCGAGATAGCCGAATTTTGCATACTTGAACGCGGAAACTGCCGATATCGCTCGCTCATATATGCCTATGCGCTCGGCGATCCTTTCGGTGTTTCCCTCCGCCTCAACGATGAAGAAGGGCTTCGGTGCGCCGAGACGCTCGTATACTCCCGAAAATTCGGGCATGGAGCAGATATCGTCGTTGCAGAGCTGCATATAGGTCGTGGTCTTGGAATAGTCGAGACGGTCGAGCGGCTGGAATGCCACAAGTATCTGCGGAACCTTCAGATATTTCGCAAAGGGGAAAACGACCTGCGAGGTTATGTAGGTTGACATTACGATGAAAAGCGCATCGAGATCGGAGGCGAGAGCCTTCTTGAGGCAGACATAGGAGCTGTCGATATCGTCGGCATAGCCGAGATCGATCGTTTCGACATTATCCGAAAAATATCCGGCGAGCTTCTTCTGCTTTTCCTTGAGTACATC
>CAYRKS010000090.1:0-7887 GCA_964424855.1 uncultured Lachnospiraceae bacterium | reverse complement strand
TTTCCTCCAAAATTGTTATAAATACAGATTCGTCACATTATTATAGCACATTTTCCCGTCTTTTACAAGAGCCTTGCGAAAAAATCTCGCTCGCATTTTGCACAAATTTTCAAAAAGCACTTGACAAAAACTGAATACGGCGGTATAATATATGCGTCCTGTAAGGTTATTGTAACCTTTTTGAGTAAAAAAACACGGCAGCTCGGAGCAAAAAATTCAGGCTCTCAGACCTGCGCCGCGAAAGGAATGGTTAAAAATAATGAAACACACGCGAGGCTTCGGACGGGTGCTCGACATCGTTCTTCCCTGTCTGTTTGCGGCTGTCGCTGCTTTCAATATAGCAAGTATTTTTTCATATGACATAGTTTTCGAAGCAATGATAGACGGCGAAAGCATCGGCTATGTGAGCTCCTTTGAGGATATCTCAAACGCCAAGCTCAAGCTCGAGGCAGAGATATCGGAGGATATCGGAGTCCCCGAACGGCTCAGTGAGCAGCTTTCATACCGCATAGCATATACAAAGGCTCCCGAATTTTTGACACCCGAGGAGTGCCGCGAGGCGGTCGAGACCGCCGCAGCCGATGAATTCGTCACCGGAAATATGCTCCGCATCGACGGAATTATGGCGGCAGCAACCGAGAATCCCGAGGAGCTTGACGAGCTGATAACCGATATATCCGAGGAGCTTCTCGAAAATGCCGTCGGCTACGACCGAATAGAGCTCAACAGCGAAATAACCATCGAGGAGCAGTACTGCCCGGTCGAATATTTCTGCGACATATCCGAGATAAACGAGTTGATAAATCCCCTCGCCGAGCATGAGACCGTTCGGATCAGCGCGTTCTATTCGCTCGCTCCGACCGAGGATGAGGAGCTTGCGGCAGTACGCATGGGCGGCTCGGCAGCCTCCGAGCTCACACTCGACTACAGCCTTATCTCGACCGAGACCGTCGATGAGGTAGTCGAATACAAAACAGTCTACATAGACGATGACACACGGCTCGTCGGACGCGATGTCCTCCTTCAGGAGGGCTCGGACGGCTTCCGCACCGTGACCTACGAGATAACCTCCGACGCAAGCGGAAACGAGCTTTACCGCGTTGAGCTCTCCGAGACCGTCCACACCGAAGCGGTGGATGAGATCATCCGCCGCGGAACAAAGCCGATCCCCGAGGCAGTCCCGACCGGAACCTTCATCCCCCCATGTGAGGCACCGAAGGGCATATCGTCAGGCTACGGCAGCCGCGACCTCTACGGCTCGTATGATTTCCACCTCGGCATCGATCTCCCCGGAACAAAGGGCGACCCGATCTACGCCTCCGACGGCGGCGAGGTCATTTGGGCGGGCTATACCCCCTCCTACGGAAATTCCGTCCGCATACAGCATGACGGCGATGTGATAACCCTTTACGCGCATATGAGTAAGCTCCTCGTCTCGGTCGGAGACAAGGTGTATCAGGGTCAGCAGATCGGCGAAATGGGTCAGACCGGCGCAGCCTTCGGAGTTCATCTGCACTTTGAGATCCGCCACGGCTCTCTCACCGTAAATCCGCTCGATTATGTCGTCATCCCCGAGGTCACCGAGGAGGAGATCGCACAGCTCGTAGCCGGTCAGGCGTGGGAAGCGCGGAAATTCAATAAGTGATCCGAAAGCAAGACTTAAAAGAAGTATATAAATAAAATCAAGACCGCAGAGAGCTCGAAAATATCGAGCTCTCTGCGGTCATTTTTTGTTAATAAATTATTTACAGAAAATTGCCCCCCCCGTTGAATTTTTTGTTCGGTTATGCTATACTTGAGTTGTGCAAGAATGCACTTCAACAAATTTTTTTCGGAGGCTTATACTTATGAAACGTATAACTGCATCAATACTCCTTATGTCCCTTCTCGCCGGACTGACATCCTGCGGCGGTGACCCCGGCACTCACGATGAGACGACGATATCCGACAGCTCGGAGCAGGTGTCCGAGGAGATCGGAGACGGTCTGCCCGACAAAAGCTATAACGGCGAGACCTTCACCATAATGGATCGAACTGCATATGCCTATGAATTCGAGTCCGAGGAGATCACGGGTGAGCTGATCGATGACGCAATATACGCGCGAAATTCCGCCGTTGAAAGTCGCTTCGAAATCGAGCTGAAATATTACACGCTCGACGCAGGCTGGGGCGAACAGGCTACCAACTTCAACAACACTCTCCGTGCCTCGGTAATGGCGGGCGACAAGGCATTTGATCTCGTTGCCGGCTATGCCGCTTCCATCACCTCACTTGTATCGGATAAGATATTTTTCAACTGGAACGAGCTTCAATACAACGACTTCACCAAGGATTGGTGGTCCGAGGAGGTCGCAAAGGAGCTGACAATAAACGGCAAAAACTTCATGGTTACAGGCGATATCTCACTCGCGCTCTGGAAGGGCATGACCTGCATATTCTTCAATAAGCAGCTCGCCGAGGATTATAAGCTGCCCGATCTCTATGAAACCGTAAACTCCGGAAACTGGACTCTCGATACCCTCATAGAATACACCAAGGACGTTTACAGCGATGTTGACAGCGACGGAACACTCTCCGATGGCGATATGTACGGTCTGCTCTGCATGAGTGACACCGAGGTTGACAACATGAAGGAAGCCTTCGAAATAAAGGTGACCGAGAAAAACGCCGAGGGCTTCCCCGAGATAGTCTTCAAAAACGAGCGCACGATCGAAGCAGTCACCCGCATCAATGCCTACATACACGAGAGCGGAAACGTGCTTTTCTCGTCTACCAGCGGAGATGCGGGCAGACAGATGCTCGCGAACGCCTTCGCCGAAAACCGCGGAATCTTTTTCACCTCGACTCTCGGAATCTCCGAAAAGCTCAGAGCAATGGACAACGACTTCGGTATACTTCCATACCCGAAATATGACAGCGCACAGAAGAGCTATCACTCCACCTCACTCGACGAATTCTCGCTATTCATGATCCCGATCGATGCAAAGGATCCCAAGATGAGCTCGATAATCACCGAAGCACTCTGCGCAAAGAGCCACGAGCTGGTCATTCCGAAGTTCTATGATGTCGCACTCAAGACGAAAAATGCCCGCGATGACGATTCGTCCGATATGATCGACCTTATTCGTGACGGTCTCATCTTCGACTACGGCTATCTCAACTCGAGCGCACTCGGCGGAGTCGGACACCTCTTTGTAAACTTAATCCGTAAAAACTCCAACGATGTCGTCTCTAGCTACGATTCCAACTCCACGGTCTACGAGGAAAAGCTCGAAAAGCTCCTCGAGGTCTACCGCTAAAAAGCTTCTCCCGACTCAATACCGTAAGAAGCCGCATTATCTACCGCCGCAGAAGCATACTGCGGCGGATTTTATATTTTTTAAGAATACGCTGTTAAAATATCCTTCGGGATAAACTTTTTTCGCCCGAGCTATTGCAAAAGGCAAAAAACTATGGTATAATTATCTGTAGTGAGCTTACAACCTAAGGAAAGGAAGCCTTGAACCGCAGATGTATTTTGCAGATATCCATTGTCACGCGCTTGCAGGAGTCGATGACGGCGCGGAAAATGATGAGATCATGCTCTCGATGCTCGACAAAGCCTATGCGGATCGCATACGAGTGATCTGCTTCACTCCGCACTGGCAGCCGTCGGTATTCGGCGATAACCGCAAAGCCGCCGAAAACGCCTTTTTGCGTGCAAAGGAGCATATATCTCGCCGCGGATATCGGATGTCGCTCTTTCTCGCAAACGAGCTCAAGTGCGACATGAGCTCGGTCTCTTACCTTTCGAGCCGTGCCTGCAAGCCTCTTAACGGCTCGAGAAATGTTCTCGTCGATTTTTCATCGAACGAGACCGCCGATCGCATAAGCGATGGACTCTATCGTCTGCTCGGCGCGGGCTTTCGACCTGTGCTTGCACACACCGAGCGTTATACCTCGCTGGCACATCAAATACAGCTTTTGAAGGAGCTTCGGCTCGACGGAGCCAAGCTCCAGATAAACGCCGATTCGATACTCGGAAAAGCCGGGTTCGGCTGCCGTCTGCGGGCGCGCAAGCTGCTCGATGAAGACCTCGCCGACCTTGCGGCATCAGATTATCACGGTATGAAATACCGTCCGTCGATGCTGGCAGAGGCTTACGAGGCGGTGCGTGTCAAGTACGGCGCGGAACGTGCAAAGCGACTGTTCTGGGACGCTCCGACCGCATTGCTCATACCGGAAAACTGAAAATCCAAAGGGGAAAACGAGAAAGGAATTCTAATCTCATGTCAACGACAACACCATCGCAGTCGGGCGCGCAAACGCCCGAGGCAAATCAGCCGATCCTTCGCGAGATCAGCCTGAAGGAGCTTTTTGAGGTCTTCAAAAAGCGGATAATAATAATCCTCATGGCGGCATTCATCGCCTCCGGCGGCACGTATTTTTACACCAAGGCGACCTATATTCCCGCCTACAGCTCGACCGCAACGCTCTATCTCTCACGTCAAAGCCAGATAAACGTCGATTCCTCACAGCTCACAGCGAGCTATCTTGCAAGCGAGCTGTCGCTCTCGAGCATACTCGTAAACGACTGCACCTACATAATGAAAATGTCATCGACCATGCAGGAGGTCATAAACGAGCTCAATCTCAATACGACCATAGGCGCGCTCCGCTCGTCGATCTCGACCAATAATCCGCAAAACACCCGCGTGCTTGAGGTAAGCGTCGTCGCCGCCTCGCCCGAGCTTGCCAAGGAAATAGTCGATTCGGTCTGCCGCATCGGAGCCGAAAAGATCACCGCCACGATCGGAATCGATCAGCTTAACATAAGCGAATACGGTACTCTCAATTATTATCCCTGCAATATGCCGCAGAGCCGACAGTACATAATCCCCGGCTTCATCGCCGCAGTGGCGGTGTATGCGATCTTCTTCCTCATCTTCCTCTTTGATGACGGAATAAAGACCGACAGCGATGTCGAGCAGAACCTCGGTCTCACCGTGCTCGGCTGGATACCCGATGTGAATGCAAATCATTCGAAGCATTACGGCTATTACAGAACCGATGCTCCGCGAGAGCAGACCGAGACCGTAAAGGAGATAAACGTAGAGGAGGAGAATGAAGACTGATGAAAAAAATAAATCTCATGCTCGCCGGACAGGACGATTTCTTCACCGGTGAGGCATATAAAACTCTGCGCACAAATCTTCAGTTCTGCGGAAAGGATTTCCGCGTTATCGGTATCACGAGCTGTAGCGAAAACGAGGGAAAGACGACCATCGCTCTCAATATAGCAAAGAGCTTTTCCGAGCTCGGAAAGCGCGTCCTGCTCATCGACGCGGATATGCGAAAATCGGTCATTGCCGCTCGGCATACCGATGCCGCTGATGTTATCGGACTTTCCGAGGTGCTGACCGGACTTTCTCAGCTCGGCGACAGCCTCTACACTACCCAGTACCCCGGACTTAATCTTCTCTTTTCGGGCAAATTCCCGCCGAACCCGGTCGAGCTGCTCGGCGGAAAGTATTTCGTCTCGGCAATAGAGGCTCTCCGAAAGGTGTACGATTATATTTTCATCGACACTCCGCCGCTCGGACAGGTCATCGATGCCTCCATCGTTGCGACACAGTGCGACGGAATGCTCCTCGTCATAGGAAACCCGAAGCTCCATACAAAGCAGGTGCAATCGACCGTCGATCAGCTCAAAAAGAGCGGCTGCCCGATCCTCGGAGCGGTTCGAAACCATGTGGCTCCCGGCGGCGGCTATTACAGCAAGAAATATAAAAAGTACGGCAAGTAATGCTTCGACGCATAAAATAACAGATTAAAAAAGCTCCGAAGCTTTGCTTCGGAGCTAAAACAACCTTTAAGACTTTATTCAAAGCTCAGTGGAGCAGAAAGGAAGATCCACAGCCATGAAGATATCAACCAAGGGACGCTATGCTTTAAGACTCATGCTCGATCTTGCGGCGCATCAAAACGACGGCTTCATCTCGCTTAAGGATATCGCAGAGCGTCAGGGAATATCGAAAAAATATCTCGAGCAGATCGTGACTCTCCTCAATAAATCGGATTTCCTTCAGGTGAATCGCGGCTTTCAGGGCGGCTACCGCCTTGCCTATCCGCCCGAGCATTACAGCGTCGGGGACATTCTGCGCCTCACCGAGGGCAGTCTCGCCCCTGTCGCCTGCCTTGAGGGAGACCCGTCCGAATGCCCGCGAAGCGGCTCCTGTACGACTCTTCCGCTCTGGCTCGGACTTGAGCGGGTGATAAAC
The DNA here is from genome assembly GCA_964424855.1 of uncultured Lachnospiraceae bacterium. Taxonomy (GTDB): domain Bacteria; phylum Bacillota; class Clostridia; order Oscillospirales; family CAG-272; genus Flemingiibacterium. The sequence continues at coordinate 1,627 of CAYRKS010000090.1, read as the reverse complement.
GAATATCTCGACGGCATAAATCTTAAGGAGCTTATCGAAATGGGCAAGGACAGCTACGATTACAGCATCTGATCCGTATCGTCCTCGTTATATACCTTTATACCGTTTTTCTTGAACAGTGCGGCGGTGATCCCATCGCCATCGGTCAGCCTTCCCGAAAAGCTGCCATCATATATCCTGCCCGAACCGCAGGAGGGGCTCTTTGCTTTCAAAAGAGCCTTTTTTATTTTCAAAAGCTCGGCAATCCTCAGAGCCTCGGACGCTCCGCGCGAATACTCGGCGGTCATATCCGCCCTGTCGCTTCGAAGCACTCTGCCATCGCACAGCTCGCAGGGCAGACGCGGAGTATTAAGCCCGCCCAGCTGCTCCGGACAGATCGGAACGAGCGTGTAACGCTCTGCCAAAGCCTCTATGAGCCTCTGCTCGAGCGGCTTCGATTTACCGTCATAGCGGCAGGCGGTGCCGAGAAGACAGGCGGAGATCAAAAGCGACTCTTTTTTGCGCTCATCGAGCTTTAAGCTCTTGTCTGCCTCGACCTCGCGCGGCTCTCCGACATAGTTCAGCTCGTGAGCGGTCAATTTGTCGCCCGAATAATTCAGTCTCAGCGAAAAGAAGGGACATTCGGTGTCTATAAGCTCCAGAAATATCCGATCGCCCTCCCACATCGGGAGCGACATCAGCTTTTCCTTCGTTATCCATTCAAGCTCACCCTCGTCGCAGTCGATAGGCTCTCCCACCGACTTCGTCACCTTGAAAAGGTGCATCTGCTCACTTTCGTATTCATCCGAAACAAAGGTCACAAGCCCGCGATAATCTACCTCGCTCGGACTCAGCTCAAACCCGGTCTCCTCGCGTATTTCACGCAGTATGCAGTCGTAAGGGCTTTCACCCTCCTCCATATGTCCGCCGACTCCGATCCATTTGTCTCGGTTGGGATCGTCCTTTTCCTTTACGCGGTGGAGCATCAAATAGCTGTCCCCGCGCTCTATGTAGCACAGTGTGGTGTTTTTCATAGTATTATCATTTTCATTTCCGATAGTTTGTTCACTTTTCCGCTTCCTTCCTTCCTTCCTTCCTTCCTTCCTTCCTTCCTTCCTTCCTTTGTGGAATGCTCACTGCGGAAAGTATTCATGCCGTTGCTTCTGACCTCGCGCGGAGTCTGCCCGGTGCTTTGCTTGAAGGCTCGATTGAAGGTCGAAAAGTTTGTAAAGCCTACATCAAAGGCTATCTGACTTATCGGAAAGGTGGTAGTACGCAAAAGCTCTATCGCCATTTGTATCCGAAGACTGTTGATATAATCTCTGAAGCCGACTCTTATTCGGCTCGAAAAGAGATGTGACAGCTGGCTCTCGGACATCATCAGTGCCTTCGCAGCGGTCGGTATCGTTATCGGCTCGGTGAAATGCTGCTGACACCAGTGCAGCACCGTGCGCAGCTGATCAAACCGCTCTCCGGTTATCTCCTCAAGCTCGAGCCTCGGGATTATCAGCGCGTATATCGTTCGGCGATAAAGGCTGGCAAGCTCTGCCTTCATGCCGCCGCTGTTCCATCCGCCGTGCCGCTTAATATAATCTATCGCGTGACGCACCTCGTCGTCGATAAGCTCTGCGGGGATGTGCGCCGATTT
>CAYRKS010000089.1:0-7961 GCA_964424855.1 uncultured Lachnospiraceae bacterium | reverse complement strand
CTCAGAAATGACGGACTTAAGCTCCTCGTCGAGGCTAAAAAGGTAACAGGACTCCCGATCGTCACCGAGATCATGGATGAGCGTCACCTCGACCTCTTCAACGATGTCGATATAATCCAGGTCGGCGCGAGAAATATGCAGAACTTCGAGCTTCTTAAGGAGCTCGGTCACTCCGATAAGCCGATCCTCTTAAAGCGCGGACTCGCCAATACCATTCAGGAGCTCCTCATGAGCGCGGAATACATCATGGCAGGCGGCAATGAGCGCGTCATCCTCTGTGAGCGCGGCATCAGAACCTTCGAGACCGCTACCCGTAATACCCTCGATATCTCGGCTGTCCCCGTCCTTCAGGAGCTCTCTCACCTCCCGATCATCGTTGACCCCAGCCACGCCTGCGGTATCGCCCGCCTCGTCGAGCCGATGGCTATGTCCGCCGCCGCTTGCGGTGCCGACGGTGTTATGATCGAAGTCCATAATAACCCCGCAAAGGCTCTCTGCGACGGTCCTCAGTCGCTCACTCCCGATCAGTTCGAAGCTACAGTTAAGAAGCTTAAGAAGATCCTCGCCGCCGTAAACGGTTGATCTCGAGCCTCACCCTCGTGATCCTCGAAAAGCTCGAATAACCTAAAAAATCTGCCGCAGACCTTTCGAAAAGTCCTCGCGGCAGATTTTTTATCATTAGATAAAAAGTAAAAGACGATGAACGCGCGCCTCTACGGGCTGCTTTCATCGCCTTTTTTCTCTATCTTAAAGCTCGTGGCTTTGTTTTCGTCTTTGTATAAATCTGCACTGCATTTCTATAAAAAGCTTACTTCGCATAGTCGATAGCTCGGCTCTCCCTTATGAGATGTACCTTTATCTGTCCCGGATACTGAAGCTCCGATTCGATCTTCTTTACTATGTCGTGCGCAATCACTACCATCTGCTCGTCACTTACGATCTCCGGCTTGACCGCAATGCGTACCTCGCGACCTGCCTGAATGGCATAGGCTTTGTCAACACCAGGGAAGCTGTAGGTGATCTCCTCGAGCTTCTGAAGCCGCTTTATGTAGTTCTCGAGATCCTCGCGCCTTGCGCCCGGTCTCGCCGCCGAAATAGCATCGGCTGCCTGTACGATCACCGCAGTTATCGTCTGCGGCTCAACATCACCGTGGTGCGCCTCAATAGCATGGATGACCTCGCGACCTTCCTTGAATTTCTTCGCAATGTCAACACCGAGCTGAACGTGTGAGCCCTCGATCTCCTGCGTGAGTGCCTTTCCGATGTCGTGTAAAAGTCCCGCTCTCTTTGCAAGCGTGCTGTCAACACCAAGCTCGTCCGCGATCATGCCCGAAAGCAGCGATACCTCGATCGAATGATCCAGTACGTTCTGTCCGTAGCTCGTGCGGAATCTCAACCGTCCGAGCAGCTTTATCATGTCAACGCTGAGCCCGTGTATGCCCGTCTCAAAGGTCGCACGCTCACCTGCCTGCTTGATCATCAGCTCAACATCGCGCTTTGCCTTCTCAACCATCTCTTCGATGCGAGCCGGATGTATGCGTCCGTCCGCAATGAGCTTCTCGAGCGCGATACGCGCTACCTCGCGTCTCACCGGATCAAAGCTCGAAAGCGTTATCGCCTCGGGTGTGTCGTCGATTATCAGATCAACTCCGGTCATTGCCTCGATCGCGTGGATGTTTCTTCCCTCACGACCGATTATGCGTCCCTTCATCTCATCGCTCGGAAGCGAAACGACCGATACCGTCGTCTCCGCAACCGTCTCAGATGCACATCTCTGAATGGCAAGCGAAAGTATGTTCTTAGCCCTTACGTCTGCCTCTTCCTTGAACTGCTGCTCGTATTCGATCAGTCTCTGCGCCGTCTCGTGCTTGACATCCGCGTCGATCTTCTCGACGATCTGCGCCTTCGCTTCCTCGGCGGTCAGTCCTGCCACACGCTCAAGCGTTTCGAGCTGCTTTGCCTTGATCTCTTCGATCTCCTCGCGCGTGCTGTCACAGTCCTTGATCTTCTTCGTGAGCTGCTCGTCCTTGTGCTCGAGACTCTCGAGCTTTCGGTCGATCTGCTCCTCCTTCTTCGCAACACGCGATTCGAGCCTCGAAAGCTCCGCGCGGCGATCCTTTATCTCGCGCTCCGATTCGTTCTTCTGACGCAGGATCTCTTCCTTTGCCTCGATGAGAGCTTCCTTCTTCTGATTCTCAGCGGTATGCTCTCCCTCTTCGATGATCTTCTTCGCGCGCTCCTCGGCACTGCCGAGAGTTGCCTTGTCCTCGGCTTCCTTCTTGAGCTTGTGCTCTTCCCAGCCGAGCTTGTACCATTTATTCTTTCCGCCAAAAAATCCGCCTGCTCCGGCTCCGATTCCGGCGATAAGTGCACCTATAAGTGCCGCTATAATGGGATCCAAGTGTGGAACACCTCCTTGATTTGAATTATTGTTATCTATATGCAATTTCTTGTTACCTCTCTGACCTTCACATTTTAATTACATACATATATATTTTACACAAAAAACTCGATTTTGTCAATACCCTGACAGAATTTTTTACATCCTGCTACACTTCATCGTCGCTTTGAACAAAAAAATTCAGTTGTCAATGCGTATATCGTAAGTATTTAGGGTCTCAAATGCCTCGTCACAGAGTGCCTTGAAGTCGAGCTTGTTCTCCTCGGCTATAACCTTCTCAAGCTCGGGCTGAGTTTTCGGATGCCTCGGAGTGAATACCGTGCAGCAGTCCTCGTAGGGAAGGATCGAGGTCTCAAAGGTGCCTATCCGACGTGCGATCGATACGATCTCCTCCTTGTCAAGACCTATGCAGGGTCTGTATACCGGCATATTCACACACGGATCGGTTACGGCTATCGCTCTCATGGTCTGGCTCGCTACCTGCGCAAGCGATTCTCCGGTGATTATCGCTCCGCATTTGTTTCTGTACGCAACTCGGTCGGCAAGCGTCATCATGTAGCGTCTGAGCAGCAGCGTGAAATAATCCTCGTCACAGCTCTTTACCAGCTCCTCCTGAATGTGCGTAAGCGATATCACATGAACGCGAATGTGCGTCGTGTATTCGCAGAGCAGCCGCGCAAGCTCCATGACCTTCTCTCTCGCGCGCTCGCTCGTGTAGGGAAAGCTCTCAAAGTGAAGTGCCTCGAGCGTAACTCCGCGCTTCGCCATCATAAAGCCCGCGACCGGACTGTCTATACCGCCCGATAAGAGCAAAAGCCCCTTTCCGCTGCTTCCGAGCGGCATTCCGCCCGCTCCCTTTATCTGCCCTGCATGGATGTAGGCTCCGTATTCGCGGATCTCGACTCTTACAGTCACATCCGGATCCTTCAAATCAACCTTTAATCGCGGCATCGCCTCGAGTACCGCCGCGCCGATCTCTCCCGCAAGCTCGGGAGACTTTAACGGAAAGCTCTTGTCCGCACGTCTCGCGTCCGCCTTAAAGGTCTTCGCTCCGACTAAAAACTGCGGAAGATATTCCTTCGCCGCCTTGAATATCGCGCCCATGTCCTTTTCGACCACACACGCACGGTCGATCGAAACTATGCCGAATACCTTCTTCGCATACTCGAGTGCAAACTCGAGATCACAGCTGTCGTCCTTCGGCTCTATATATATCGTGCTCTGTGCTCGGTAAATATCAAAGTTTCCCGCACGTCTTATGCGAGTCTTTAACTCCCGAAGCAGCATATTTTCAAAGTAGGATCGGTTCGCTCCCTTGAGTATCAGCTCACCGTATTTGCAGAGAAGTACCTCTTTCATTGCAGTCTATGCTATCGCACCTTCGGCACGATAACCCCTTTCGTAAATATAAAATATTTTAAGACCTCATTCTCCATCGCTCGGTATTATCAGGCGATAGGCTGAGTGTAAATTTTCTATCCTGACCTCTCCCTCGGTGTCAACCCGATCTCCGTCGAGCGACCATGACATAGCCGAGGGTTCAAAACCGATCGTCCCTTTGCTGAAACGACCGTATAATACCTTCTCTCCGTAGCTCTGAGTCCGAAGCTCACGGATCGTCTCGTTCAGCTCGGCAAGGCTCCGCGGCATCCTTACGAGCAGATATTCGTGAAGCCCGTCGTCAAGCTCCACCTCGCTCGGAAGCTTTATAACCCCTCCGATCGAAAGCGTGTTAGCAAACGCACCAAAGGCAAATTCACCCTCGATCACGCTCTCTCCGCTCTTGAAGCTCATGCGGCAGGGCTTTATGTCCGAAAGATGCTTTACCCCCTCGAGTAGATACGCAAAATGCCCGAACAGATTCTTCAGCGGCTGCGGCGTGTCATAGGATACCCCCGTGAACGCTCCGAACGAAGCAATGTAGTTGAATATGCTCTCGCCGACTATTCCACAGTCCATGCTCCGCGCCTTCCCCGAGATAACTCCCTTCGCCGCCTCCAGCGGATCGGACGAAAGCCCCAGTGTCGCCGCAAAGTCGTTCGTCGTCCCCGCCGGGATGTACCCGATCGGCGGACGCTTTTCCTCCGCAAGACTGTAAAGTCCCGTGATCACCTCGGAGAGAGTCCCGTCTCCGCCAATGCAGACCACAATGTCGTACCCCTCGGCGTTCTCCGCCGTGTATTGCCGCGCGTCGCCCGCCTTTTGAGTCGGGCGCGTGAAGCATTCGTAGCCGCCCTTGGTCAGTATGTCGAGCAGCTCCAAAAGCTCTACCCGTAAACGGTATTTCGCCGTGTGCTGATTTATTATAACAAGTGCCTTTTTCATAGATAATATTCGCCTGCTCACCTCGTGATCATAAGAACCTCTGAGGCGTATTTTAACAGCAGTCCCCTCTCGTTCGGTATTTCACCCTTGATGACCGCCCGAAGAAGCCTCTTTAGAGCCGTTCCGATATCCTTCGGCTCAATGCCGAGTGCCTTCAGCTCCTCCGCATTTATTCTTAACTGCTTTACCGAAATACATTCGTCCTCCGAAATTATACGCTCGATAAAGCCGATACATTCAGCCGAAAGCTCCCCCTTCGCATTCCACAGCCGCTGAATGTCACGTGCCGCTTCGACTCCGACCTCGGCGCAAAGCTCCTTTGCCGAGATGTAATCAGCCGTACCTCTGTGCGCAAGCATCGTGCATACCCGCGCGATCGTCCTTTTGTCAAACCGAAGCCCCTTGAGCACCGCTTCAGCGTCCGAGCCCTCCAACGCCGCCGCCAATATCAGCGGCAAAGGCTCGCCGTAAAGCCGCCGTATGCTGTCAAGCTCTCCCGTTATATTTATGACCCGGGAAATTATCGCACTGTACTCCGAAATCACGCCAACAGCATTTTTTCCGCCAAAAAGCTTCGAAAGCTCACTTCCGACCCGCTCGCGTGAAATAAGCTCCAAGCTGTCCGAAAGCTCAATCGCCGCCTTCGCCGTCCCATCCTCAAGCTCAAACCCTAGAACCGAAGCAAATCTCACCGCGCGAAGTATCCTCAGAGCATCCTCCGAAAAACGCTTTCGCGCCTCTCCGACACATCTGATCACGCCCGACGCAATATCCTCGGCTCCTCCGTACAGATCGATCACTCCGTCTCTCGGTGAGTACGCCATCGCGTTTATCGTGAAATCCCGACGCGCCAGATCCTCGGCTATCGAGGAGGTGAAGCTAACCCTCTCGGGATGCCGACCGTCAAGATATTCACCGTCAACCCGAAAGGTCGTAACCTCGATAGCCTCGCCCTCGTATACGACCGTCACCGTCCCGTGCTTGAGCCCGGTCGGTATCGCCTTAAATGGCGGCTCCGAAAACAGCTCCAAAGTCTCCGCCGGACGCGCCGAGGTCGTTATGTCCCAGTCGTTCGGAGTCCTTCCCATTATCGAATCGCGTACACACCCGCCGACAATGTATCCCTCAAGCCCCGAAAAGCGTAGTCGGTCAAGCACCGCCTCGACGTGCGTCGGAAGCTCGATCGATATCATACCGAAGCTGCCGTTTCCTTTTCAGCCGACTCCGACTTGACACCGCCCGCCATGTTCTCTCGAGCCACCGAAAGCATGAGCTTTATGCGGTTCTCTTGGTTCACTCTCGTTGCTCCCGGGTCGTAGTCGATCGGAACGATGTTCGATTCGGGATGCAGCTCGCGCAAACGCCTGATCATGCCCTTTCCGACAATGTGGTTAGGTAAACAGCCGAAGGGCTGTGCGCAAACAATGTTTCCGTAGCCGTTCTCTATAAGCTCGAGCATCTCGGCGGTCAAAAGCCAGCCCTCACCCATCTTGCAGCCGTAGCCCTCAATGCCGTAAATAAGCTCCTTGAGATGCGAATAGCGCGTCGGTGCTTTGAATATGCCCTGCTTTTCGATGATGTCGATTATAAACTCCTCCATACCCGCAAGGTATTTCAGCAGTACACCCGCAATGACCTTCTTCGCCTTGCTTCCGCCGTAAAGCTTTACATCCTCTATGCGGTTGTCGGTCTTGAAGAGTACAAAGCTCATAAGTCCGGGAACCATCACCTCACAGCCCTCCGAGGCTAAAAATTCCTCGAGATGATTGTTCGCAAGCGGCGAGAACTTTACATATATCTCGCCGACGATACCGACCTTTACCCTCGGAACGCTTCGATCGACCTTGATCCTTGCATAGTCCTCCGCGATCTTCTCCATGTATGAACGCATGACTCGCTTCGCAAAGCCGCGTCCTGCGGCAAATTCGTCGGTCAACGTGTTTACCCACTTCTCCGAAATCGCATCCGCCGCACCCTTTTCAAGCTCGTAGGGTCTTACCTGATTCGAAAGACACATCATCAGGTCTCCGTAAGCCATCGCCGCAATGAGCTTGCGTATCAGTCCGAGACTCCATGAAAAGCCCGAGTTCTTCTCAAGCCCCGAAAGATTCAGCGATATTACCGGAATGTATCCGTAGCCCGCCTTCTTGAGTGCCTTTCTGAGCAGATGGATGTAGTTCGACGCGCGACAGCCGCCGCCAGTCTGTGTTATCATCAGCGCAGTTTTGTTCAGATCGTATTTTCCGCTGTTCAGCGCATCGATCATCTGACCGATAACAAGCAGTGCCGGATAGCAGGTGTCGTTGTGGACATATTTGAGTCCCGTCTCGACCACCGCTCGGCTCTCGTTGTGTAAAAGCTCCATTTTGTAGCCGTAGCTTCGAAATACGTTTCGAAGCAGCGAAAAATGTATGTCGAGCATTCCCGGAATGAGGATCGTGTAATCCTTCTTCATCTCTTTTGTGAACTCGACCCGTTCAAGCTCCCCGCAGGCACTGCAGCCCGCGCAGGAGTTCGTTTCCTTTTCTTCCATTTATCAGTTTCCTTTCGAAATTCTGCGATAAACCGGTATTCCCTCGGTCTTCACTCGGAAATGTCCGTTCGCCACTCTTTCTCCCGTGAAGAAATCCTCCCATTCGTCCGAGTTAGGCAGATAAACCACTCGCTCATCTCCCGTTCCCGCCGCAATGGGCGCGACCAGAATATCCTCGCAGAACATATATTCATCGTCAAGATTGAATGTGTTTGCATCGCCGGTGTAATCCATTACCAGCGCGCGTACCGGCGGCTTTCCCGTGTCTCTGTAAAGGTCAAACGACTTCTTCAGCATCGGTACCAGACTCTCGCGAAGCTTCAAAAGCTCACGTACCTTGTCCTCGCAGTCAAAATCGAGCCACGGTGCCTTATCACAGTACCATGCGTTTATGAGACACTGCGGAGAGAATACCACCGCCTGTAAACGCCTTATAAGCTCCTCGCCGCTCTTTGCATCGCGAAGCTCGGGTGTCCAAAGTATACCCGAAAAGCCCGCCTGCGCAACTCCGCGTATGAAATCCTTGTGGTCGTAAAGATCACTGTAGATCACAAACGGATAGCTCGAAGCCAGCGCACCGAGATTTCGTACCTCCGAAAGGGTCTTGACCTCGCCGAGTGCCTCCATTATCGCCTGACAGTAAAGAGTTCCGAAAAGCGAATGATACTGCTCACCGTCAAGCCCCGACGGAAATTCCGCCGT
>CAYRKS010000088.1:2396-7996 GCA_964424855.1 uncultured Lachnospiraceae bacterium | reverse complement strand
AAGAGAAAGCAGGAGACGATAACATACCTGCTATCACCTCCTGCATCAGCTTTATTATGCCACGATTGCCGCGTAACGCTCGGAACCCAGCACATCCATCATGAAGGCGTAGGGGGAAAGAATGCCTGCCTTCAGCATGGAGAAGATGCGGGGATTACAGCCGGATACCAGAGCGACACCCCAGTCATTGACCTTGACGGGCTGCTGCTGATTGCGGCTTGCCACATTCCAGAATACCACCTCGGGCAGCTGATAGCCATGTTCCTCAAAGAGCCGCTTCGCGTACTCGAAGTTGGTCATGGAGCAATCTTCGGTACAGTAATCGAACTCCATATCGGAGATCATGTAGAGCTTGGCAGGCATATCCTTCTGAGGCACACGGTTCTTCACAGCAGTCTTGAGGATCAGCTCGAACACTCGCTGGATATTGGTGTTTGCGACCTCATTGAACTGGTGGCAGTACCGCACCTTTTCGTAGATATCCTTGCCCTTGATCTCTACCAGCTTGGGATTCTCGGAGAAGGTGATAAAATGGTTTTGGAATGCGCCAGTATTGCGCTCGGCATAGTAGATACCCAAAGACAGCGCCACAGTGGCAGGGATGGGATCAGCACCACCGTACATGGAGCCAGAGCCATCAATGACGACCAGAGCGTTCTCACTGTCAGTGAAGTCCTCTTGGGCATTCCAGGTTGCGTCGATGGCCTTACGCTCTTCATCGGACACGCCGCCGTTGACGAAGAACGGGTGAATGATCTCATAGGGCATCAGGGCGCCGGTGTGGAGCTGCTCCGTACCCTCGGCAACACGGCTCATGAATGCATTATAGCGGTCTCCATCATTTCGCAGGAAGGCCTTACGATACTTAAACATGGCCTTGGAGGGCTGCTTGGAGTAGTCGAAGGTGTAGTCTTTTTCGCGGAGGTTATTCTCGATGATGCTGATCTTGGCGCGCAGAGCACTCAGCGTTTTGCGATACTGCGCGTCGTTCATGCCCAGTACACGGGCAATCCGCTTTGCCTGCCGGATCGCATCCTCGTTGGAGGCATTGACGGAGGGCAGCCACTTGGCCAGCAGGGATACGGACTCGCCAGCCTCCAGTGCAGCGCAGTCAGCCGCGAGCTGCTTTTTGATGTGCTGCAGGGCCTTGCCCTCACAGGTTGTACCCATCAGGGCAAGCAGATCATCCCAACGGCCATATTCCGCTATGTAAGGGAGATTTTTCTCCAGGGAGCGAGGCTCGTTGCTGGCCAGCCACTTAAGGATGGTACGGAAGACACGACGCTCGCCGATGCCGCCCCGGATATCTCGGGCAAAGAACAGAGTTTTCATGGCCAGATCCGGATTTTCGGCATAAGCACGGAGGAACCGATTGGTGATCTCCTCGTCGCTTTCTCTGCGCAGGGCACCGATGGTGGCGAACAGATCCAAACACTCAGAGTGAGTGGACCTGTATGTAACTGCGCCATTTTCAGTATGGGTCATATTTGCTTCTTTCTTCAGAAACTGAAGCATGAAAAATCACTCCTCCGTGATGAATTAGTAAGACAAGGCACCATCAGGGATTTGAACCCGCATTACACGATTTGCAGTCGTAGATGTTACCAGAGAATTGCTGTTGGTGCCTTTGACAAGATGCCTGATATACCACAGGGGCAAGGCCAATATTTGACCAGCGGCTTACCGCCTGCATCAGATTCGGACTCAAAACCGTCTTAGGATTGCTGTAGGCATCTTTGTTGATAAAAACAAGGCACCATATGAAGTGGGAGTCGAACCCACGAATGCGGGCTATGAACCCGCTGCTTTAACCACTTAGCTATTCGATCATTGCTGTTGGTGCCTTTTGAAATTGATACTGGATGCATCATCTGAGTGGGACTTGAACCCACGACACCGAGATTTTTAGTCTCCTATTCTACCATCTGAACTACCAGATGATCCATCCAACAAGACGCCATGGTTTATCATCACAAAGGGGGTCTCACCCTTCGTCAGCCTGCCCCGAAAGCAGGTGCTCCTTGGTTGAGCTAATGTTGATAGATGTGTGATTGCTGTTGGCGTCTTTCACAAAGCGCATTCTTTATTCTGGTGAGCCTACTATGCCCAGCCAGAACAGCGTCTATGGTTAACAGCCATATGCTTGGGGTTGCTGTCTGCGCTTTTCGTGATTTAAGAATACCGCCCAGATAGAGGAAAATCACGGAAAAAAAGTTGCGAACTTATGAATAAGGGTCTGTTTGAAGGACATACCCGTCTTAGCATCCCCTTTATACTTACCCTCTTAACTTCCTCCTCTATCCTTCATGGGCGGCATCTTATTTCGAGATACACTTCAGGAGCTTGCACCTGGGAATTGATATTCTTCGAGTTTTCAGGCATAATGGTTTTGTATCTTTGAATAGGAGCGTGTTGTAATGGACGATTATGTGTGTGGTAAGGCCGGGGCCTATGAGCGGTCTGTAAAAACAGCTAATCTTCCTTTGCCTATTGGTATTGCTGACTACTGTTTGGCATCAACGCAGTACTACTACATCGATAAGACCATGATGATCAAGGACTTTATCGACGAGCGTCCGATGGTATCACTCTTTACACGTCCACGCCATTTCGGGAAAACCCTGAATATGGATATGCTACGGGTATTCTTTGAAAAAACAGATGACGACACCTCTATCTATTTCAAGGACAAGAACATTTGGGCTTGTGGACAACACTACCGTGATTACCAAGGGAAATATCCGGTTATCTCCGTGACTTTCAAAGATGTGAAGTGCGATGACTGGGCCTCCACCTATTGCGGGATCTGCCAAACTCTCCGCAAAGAGGTGCTGCGGCATGGAGAATTACTGAGTAGCGATCGCATCAACAGCTTTGATAAGAAGTATCTAGAAAACATTCTGAATGGCACGGCAAATGAAATTGACATGGCCATGACTTTCATAAATCTGTCTCGAATGCTGGACACTCACTACAATCAGCCTCCTATCATTATCATTGACGAGTATGATACACCTATTCAGCAGGGATACATCCTTGGTTTCTATGACAAAGTTACCGGATTTATGAGAAACCTGTTTTGTGGAGGATTAAAGGACAATAGGCACCTCTCTTTTGGTATTCTATCGGGCGTTCGGTATGTTGCTGGGGACAAAGTTTTTTGCGACCTCAATAATATCTCAATCAATTCTATCTTCGATCGACGCTATAGCTCATATTTCGGGTTTACACTGGATGAAATCAAAAAGATTGCTGGAAATTATGGGGTATCTGAAAAGAACGACGAGATCCATGCATGGTATGGTGGTTATCGTTTTAGCAACACAGAATTATTTAATCCTTGGTCGGTAATCAATTATATACAAGCTGGATGTAAGCCCAAAGTGTGCTGGCACTCTTCTGAATGCAATGACATCATAAAAACGGTAGCGACGGGGCCCGATTCAGAAACATACGCTAAATTGGCTTCCTTATCAGAAGGAGACACAATTACCTCATACATCGACACAGGAGTAATCTTTCCTCATATTGACCAGAACCCAGCAGGAATCTTTAGTTATCTGCTGACTGAGGGCTATTTAAGCGCAGTGAAAAGCGAACCCATTTATGGTGTTGATTTTATCTGCGAGTTGCTACTCCCCAACGAGGAGATAAGGCAGATATTCAATCGTATCATTCCCTAGAGTAGGATTTCGTCTAGACCGATGATAATTCCATACGCTCCTGCTTCATAAACACAGTCGCAAAATAATAACAGCTAAATCCATGGTGGATTTAGCTGTTATATATAAATCGAACTGCAGAAGGCCTGTCCATTCAATTGGACAGGCGTTGTGATAAAATGAACTTAAACCAGAGTGGAGGTGTGCAGTGTGTCCTACAGCGAACTTGTCAAAAGCTTTGATCGCATCCGGAGCTATATGCGGGAGTTCTATGTCTACGGCTTTAAGAGCCGGGAGGAATATGAGGCAAAAAGTGCCCGCACTTATGATAATGAGCGCCGCCGAATCGAAAGCTGGCTGGGTGACTATATGGCTTTTCAGCAGGATTCCTCTGGCAAAAAGGTCTTTCTTTCCGTTGACAGTCGCCACATTCCACACAATCCACTTCACAAGGCTTTCAAAGCGAAAAGCTTTACAGACAAGGATATTACCCTGCATTTCTACATCATGGATCTGCTGGCTACTGGCGACTCCCTCACTTCCCGTGAGATCACAGAGCACATCAGTGATGACTATTTCTCTCATTTCAACGGGGACTTTTCTTTGGATGAATCTACCGTTCGGAAGAAATTGAAGGAGTATGAAGCGCTGGGACTGCTCTTCTCCACAAAAAGCGGGCGTGAGGTGCGTTATCGCAGAACCGACGAGAATGCGCCTGACCTGGATTCCTGGGCAGATGCGCTGGCCTTCTTCTCAGAAGAAAACCCCATGGGTGTTATCGGCTCATTCCTTATGGACAAGCTGAGCAAACGGTCCGATGCCTTCCGCTTCAAGCATCACTATATGCTTCACGCGCTGGACAGCAATATCCTGTGTGACCTGCTGCTGGCCATCGACGAACGCCGCGCGGTGGAGCTGACCATGACGAGCCTGCGTAGCGGGCGGGAATATCGGCGCACCGTCTGCCCACTGAAGATCTACGTCAGCACGCAGTCCGGGCGGCAGTACCTGCTGGGTTATCACTATCAGGGCAGACACATGACATTCTTCCGTCTGGATACGATCCGGAAAGCAGTACCGGGTAGCATTGAAAAGCAGTACGAGAAGTACCTCGGCTATCAGGCAAAATTCGATCAGCATCTGTGGGGTGTGTCCACCGGATCGGATCACAATCTGGATCATCTGGAGATGACCATCCACTACGAACCGGGTGAGGAATTTGTCCTGCAACGGCTGGAACGGGAAAAGCGGCATGGCTGTGTGGAGATTCTGAGCGCCAACACCTGCCGTTTTACAGCAGATGTCTACGATGCCTCGGAAATGCTGCCGTGGCTGCGCACCTTCATCGGACGCATTCTGGATCTGAAGTGCAGCAGTCAGTTTGTAGTGGATACCTTTCAGGAGGATTTGATGCAGATGAATGCCCTTTACGGAGGTGGCGGAAATGCTGTTTAATGAAGTTTACGGCAGCTATTTTCAGGTGGTTACCGCCATTCTGGCAGAAGCGGCTGACAACACGATGACTGACAGCCGACTGACGGAGATCGTGCAGGAAAAGGCGTTTTCAGAAAGCGTCCTCTCCATCCCAGCGTCTCTGAAGTCTGGGAATTGGCCGCTTTTGGACAGCGAGCTTCACTCTGTTTTGCACCACACGCCCACCATGCCGCTGACCACGCTGCAAAAGCGCTGGATGAAGGCGCTGCTCACCGATCCGAGAATCGCCCTGTTTCAGCCCGATGTCACTGGGCTGGAGGATGTGGAACCGCTGTTTCGACCGGATACCTTCGTTCTATTTGACCGATACGCGGACGGAGACCCCTACACAGACCCCGATTACATAGCCTGCTTCCAAACGATTTTGCGGGCAATTCGCGAGCACCGACAGATACGTATCCGCTTTCGCGGACACACCGGCATTCGGCACTCCCGTGCCTGTGT
>CAYRKS010000088.1:0-2296 GCA_964424855.1 uncultured Lachnospiraceae bacterium | reverse complement strand
CATTTCGAGAAGGAAACGCGGAAGCTGGATGACCGACTTTATCAGATCAAGCTCCGATATGATCGGGACGACGAAACCGAGCTGCTCATCCGCGTGCTGTCCTTCGGACCGGTGTTGGAGGTCGCTGCGCCGGATGCGTTTCGGCAGCTGATGCGGAATCGGATCCAAAAACAATTGAATCGCTCTGCAAACGGATAGTCAGCTGACCTGTCGGGAATAATTCCATGTGCGCCTCGATGTAACGTCTTTATTTATTGACAATACAACCCGTTTTGTCTATAATAAAGAACATAATCACAACAGCGAGGGCGGTGTTGATATATGGGACGAAAGAGTGTTACAGTGCTTCCTCAGACACGGGCTGTTTTGGAGCAGCTTGGCGAACAAATCAAAACTGCCAGATTGCGGCGGCATTTGTCTGCTGAACTGGTGGCACAAAGAGCGGGGGTAAGCCGTGCCACGGTATGGAATGTGGAAAAGGGTAATCCATCCGTTGCAATTGGAATCTATGCCGCTGTACTGCATGCGCTGAATAATATGGATCAGGATCTTCTGCTTGTCGCAAAGGACGATGAACTCGGTCGCAAACTGCAGGATCTTGAGTTGATCGCCCGGAAAAGAGCACCTCGAAAAGGAGGCGAATGAAAGTGTCCGTAAATCGGAAGACAATTTATGTTTACGAAAATTTCGACTCGGTTGAGCCGAATTATCTCGGTACGCTATTCGTGGAGAATGTGCGAGGTCGCGAAAGCTATTCCTTTGAATATGATGAGCAGTGGCTGAAAAACAGTACACACTATCTGCATTTAGACCCGGATCTGCAATTATATGCGGGGCGCCAGTATCCCTCAGGGGGGAAGAATGTGTTCGGATTGTTTGCTGACTCCTCTCCTGACCGCTGGGGGCGTTTACTCATGACACGCAGGGAACGGATATTGGCTGATCAGGAAGGTCGAAAACCCCGCAAGCTGCTTGACAGTGATTTTTTAATGGGGGTCTACGATGAAACTCGCATGGGAGCTATCCGTTTTAAGCTGGATAAAGATGGCCCATTCCTTTCCGATGATTCGAAGACACCTACCCCTCCATGGACCAGTTTGCGCACCTTAGAAGAAGCATCCCGCCAGTTCGAAAATGATGAGTCAGGTGTGGAGCAGAAATGGGTCAATCAACTGATAAAACCCGGCTCTTCTCTGGGTGGGGCTCGGCCTAAGGCAACCGTCCTTGATGCAAAAGGAAATCTATGGATCGCCAAGTTCCCATCCAAACATGACGATGTTAATGTTGGCGCTTGGGAAAAGGTCACCCATGATCTTGCAAAGCTGTGTGGTCTTGATGTCCCTGAATCCATGATGGTGAACTTTTCTAAGTACGGCAGCACATTCCTGGTGCGGCGCTTTGATCGAGTCGGCAACCGACGTGTTCATTTTGCATCAGCGATGACCTTGCTTGGGAAAACTGATGGTGCTTCGGCAGCAGACGGATCCAGCTATCTCGACCTTGTATCGTTCATCAAAGCCAACGGAGCGGAACCGGAGAGGGACTTGAGTGAGCTGTGGAAACGCATTGTCTTTAATATGGCGGTGTCAAATACTGATGATCATCTAAGAAATCATGGTTTTATCCTCAAAAAAGATGGCTGGCATCTTTCTCCGCTATATGATGTAAATCCAGTGCCAGAGGGAGATGAACTATCTCTCTGCGTAAATGAGGATGACGCATCGATATCTCTTGACCTTGCATTCGAAATCGCACCTTATTGCGGAATCGCAGCCAAAGACGTAACGGCGATATCTACAAAAATTTTGGGAACTGTCCGCGATCATTGGCAGCGACTGGCCACGGAATGTGGTTTGGGTCGAGGCGCGCAGGAATATATGCGTCCAGCGTTCTCGCTGGCGCTCGAATGAGGGACTCTATCGATGGATACACCTTTTGGACATGTGCCGGAGGTCACTGCACCGGATGCGTTCCGGCAGATGATGCAACAGCGTCTTCAAAGACAAATGCAATACCAGACAGGCGAACATACTGTAGGAGGAACATCGGATGGGAAAATGGCTCTGTAAGTGCGGAAATGCTATGAACGATCACCGTTGTCCGGATGAAAACACATATTGGGTATTTGCCGATACAATTTGGGATCAGATCCCGGTTGATGAGGATGGAAAGACCAACTATTACAAGGATATTCCAGATCCCACCTATGATGTTTATGTGTGCCCCGTTTGCGGCAGGCTTTCAGTATTTGGAGACAGCAATATTGCCAAATTTTATAAACCGGATAACGATTGAG
>CAYRKS010000087.1:6123-8062 GCA_964424855.1 uncultured Lachnospiraceae bacterium | reverse complement strand
ATAATAAAGAGCTGTCTTTCCGACGGCAGCCCCGTTTCTATGCTGATATATTCTCTGCCCGGAGTCGGAAAGACCACACTTCTCCGCGATATTGCGGCAAAGCTTGGCGGAGAGCTTCAAAGAAGGACAGCGATAATCGACACTCGCGGAGAGCTGTATCTTCCCGAGCTTTTGTCGGACACGCTCTGCGACATTCTTCTCGGATATCCGAAGGCGAGAGGGATAGAGACGGCTACCCGAACGCTCTCGCCCGAGGTGATCATATGCGATGAGCTGGGCGGGATCGACGAGGCGCGGGCGATACTCTCCGCGCAGAACAGCGGAGTTCCGCTGATCGCCTCGGCGCACGCCGCCGATATCTCGCAGCTGCTTTCACGTCCGAGTATACGGCTTTTGCACGATGAGGGAGTTTTTTCATATTATATCGGTGTCTCGCGCAAAAGAATCGGGGATAAGCTCTCGCGCTGCTTTTCCTTCGGGATCACTGCGGCTTCGGAGGTAAAGAGATGAATTCGGTCATGAAAGGAGCGAAGTGGTCGGTCATATGTACACGGCTATAGGTGGCATAATGATATTCTGCGCCTGCACTTTGGTAGGCTTCAGTGCGGCTCGGATGTATCGGATAAGGGTCGCACAGCTCGAAGCCTTTTTGCGGCTGATATCACACATACGTTCGCAGATAGACTATTTTCGTTCTCCGCTCGACAGCATAATCGAGAGCTGCGAGGATGAGCGGCTTTCGGAATGCGGGTTCATGATCGCCGCCCGTGAGCTTGGTGTCAGCAAGGGCTTTGAAGCCTGCCGCGAACGACTTTTGCTGACCGAGGAGGAGTCGGATTGTCTTTCGGAGTTTTTCGGTGGGCTTGGCAGTCATCATGCCGACGAGGAGAGCCTTCACTGCGAATATTTTGAAAAGCTCATAGGTGAAGCACTCGGGCGCGAACGCTCGGAGCTTATGCGCCGCTCAAAGCTCTGCCGAACCTTTGGAATGCTTGTCGGATTTCTTATGGCGGTGATGCTGATTTGAAAATTTTAACAGATGGAGGAAAAGAGTATGGATGTGGGGCTTATCCTGAAGGTCGCGGGAGTCGGGCTTACGGTCAGTATTGCATATCAGTTGCTGTCGAAATACGGTCGGGACGAGCAGGCGGTGCTGGTCTCACTGGCGGGGATAATAATCGTTATGCTGATGCTGGTTGACAAGCTCGGACTGCTTTTCGGAAATGTTAAGAGCGTTTTCGGCTTTTGAGTCTCGGACGGCGAAAAATTGGGAGGCTGAAATGATCAAATACTGCGGTGCCGCTATTTGCGCACTGACTGCGATAATCGTTCTTCGCGGGCAAAGGAGCGAGTTTGCCGGGATAGTCGCGCTTGCCGCTTCGGCTCTGCTTTTCGGTGCGGCGGCGGTCGAGCTTTATCCTCTGCTAAAAATGCTCGGCGAGCTGCTCGAGGGGACGAGCTTCGAGGGCTATCTCGAGGCTCTTATAAAGGCACTCGGGATAACTCTGGCGGTGCAATTTTCATCCGAGCTTTGCCGTGACGCGGGAGAGTCTGCCATTGCTTCAAAGCTCGAGCTGGTCGGAAAGGCGGAGCTGATACTGCTGTGCATACCGCTGATAAAGGAGCTTTTGACGCTTGCCTCGGGTTTTTTGGAATGAAAAGGCTTTTACTGCTACTTTTAATGCTTTTCAGCCTTGCTGTACCGTGCTTTGCTTCGGATGATATGCTCGAGTACTCCGCTGAGGATTTCGGAGCCGATGCCATAATCGATTCGCTTCCCGATGAGGTGAAGGAGCTTTTACCCGAGGATATTTTCGATCCGAAGGGAGCTTCGAGCGCGGATGTGGGATTTTTTGCCGGAGTCATACGGACTCTGCTCAAAAAAACACTCGGAACGGCACTTAAGAGCTTTTCGCGTCTCTTGGGGCTTTTACTGATC
>CAYRKS010000087.1:0-6113 GCA_964424855.1 uncultured Lachnospiraceae bacterium | reverse complement strand
GGTGAAAAGTGACGGGATGACGGGGCTGTTTGATTTTCTAAGCGGGATATGTATAATGCTCGAGCTGTTCGGCGAGGCTCGGGAGCTTTTCGAAGCGGCTCGGAGCTATCTTTTCGGGCTTTCGTCGATAATGGATTCGTTTATCCCGATAATGAGTGCGATGTGCGCGGCGGGAGGAGGGATATCCTCGGCGGCGGTTTCCTCGGGCGGACTGATACTCGGACTCGAGCTTATCGAAAAGCTGGCGGCGAACGGACTCATGCCGATGCTTCGGCTCTGCTTTGGGATCGCGATGGCTTCGGGGCTCGGCGGCGGACTTAAGCTTTCGGGTATATCAAGGCTTATACGCGACGGCTTTTCGTGGGGACTCGGGCTTTCGGCGGCGGCGATATCGGCGGTCATGACCTTTCAGACGACGATAGCTGCGAGAGCCGACAGTCTTTCGATGCGTGCGGTGAGATTTGCCGCCTCGAATGCGATACCGGTTGCCGGAGGAATAGCCGCAGATGCGGTCCGAACGGTCGCGGGAAGTCTTTCGCTGATAAAAGGTACGGTCGGCTGGGCGGGAGTGGTGATCGTAGTATTGCTGACCCTTCCTATGCTGCTGCGTGTGCTTTTGACGCGGCTCGGAGTCACGCTTGCCGGGATAGCCGCCGGGATACTCGGTCTTGACCGCGAAAAGAGCTTTTTGGACGAGCTTTCGGGGCTTTTGGGATCGTTATGTGCAGTGTGTCTGATTGCGTCGCTGATGTTTATTTACGCGCTTGCGGTTTTTGCCTTCGGAACGGTAGCGATATCGGGCTGAGGGTTAATTTTGAAAAGAGCTTGGAAGGAGCGTTTTAGGTGAACGGATTTATCATGTCGCTTATATCGGCTGCCGCAGTTACGGGGATAATAGAGGGCTTGGTTCCCGAGGAAAACGGCGGTATGAAGAGGTATCTGCGATATCTGATCGCACTGGCTG
The DNA here is from genome assembly GCA_964424855.1 of uncultured Lachnospiraceae bacterium. Taxonomy (GTDB): domain Bacteria; phylum Bacillota; class Clostridia; order Oscillospirales; family CAG-272; genus Flemingiibacterium. The sequence goes on along the minus strand of CAYRKS010000087.1, from coordinate 5,149 downwards.
TACTTTTGACACTGCTTTCTCCGCTTAAGAGCCTTATTTCGATGATACCCGAATATACCTCGAGGTCGAGCGGAGAGGTTGATTATTCATCGGTCGAGGCGATGACGCGTGTTAATTCGCTTATCGCACTTCACATTGCCGAGTCGGTCTCGGAAAAATTCGGACTCGAGGTCGATCGGATATCGGCGGAGCTTTCGGAGGATTATGAGCTTATCAGAATAAAGGTTCCGAAGGGCTTTGGAATATTCGCATCCGACATAAGAGATCACATAGCCCTGGAATTTGGGATAGAAGCGGAGGTGACGCTTTATGAGTGACGAGAGGATACCGCCGAAAAAGCTGATCGAGTATCTGCGCGAGCGAAAAAGTTTGTGGTTCATCACGGCGGCACTTGTGATAGGGATATTTTTGATGCTTTTCGGTGGGAGCAGCGGGAGGGGGCTTTCGGGCTCGAGCCGATCCGAGATAGAGACAAGGCTCGAGAGCCTTTGCGAGCAGGTGGGCGGAGTTTCTGAGGTGACGGTTATGGTGAGGGTCGGCGAGGACGGAGGGGTCAAGGGGGCGGCGATAGTCTGCTCCGGCGGAGACGATCCGAATATAAAACTGAAGCTGACTCAGCTTTTATGCGCACTGTTCGGGATCGGCTCGGATTCGGTCAGCATTATCGGCGGCAGCAGGTAATATTTAAGCGATTGGTCACATATAATCAGGTGTAGCTTGAGATAAACCCAAAAAACGCCGAGCCTTCGGCGTTTGAGAAAAAGGAGAGAAGCATTTATGGATGAAAGAATAAACGAAAACGAGCTTGAGCCTATCGCCGAGGAGATCGGAGGCTTTCGTGCCGGACTCGAGAGGGTCGGCGGATTTTTCAAGCGGCTCGGAGCGCGAAATCTGGTCGTTATAAGCTCGGTGCTGCTCATCGGAACGGCAGTAGTACTTAATTTCGTGCTGTTCGGAGCTTCGGAGCCGATGATAACCGACGGTGATCCGCTCGGGAGCGAGGTGGGGGAATATTCCGAGGAGGACAGCTATTTTGCCTCGGCACAGCTTTCGAGGCAGCAGGCGCGTGATCAGGCGATAGCGGTTTTGCAGAGCGTTGTCGCTTCCGAGGCGACCGAAGCCTCGCGTGAGCAGGCTAACGCAGACATCAGCCGAATTGCCTCCGAGATCGAGACCGAGGCGGCTATCGAGACACTGATAAAATCGAAGGGCTTTGAGGATTGCGTTGCGGTGATAAGTGAGGGGACGGCAAGCGTTATCGTGCGTTCGGACGGACTTTTGCCGAATGAGCTTTCGCAGATAAAGGAGATCGTCTGGGAGCAGGCTGGGATAGACCCGCTTAAGATCAAGATAATCGAAAAAAGCAGTGTTTGAACTAAAGACGGGCTTGCCGATATGCTGTCGGCAAGCCCGAGGTGCTTTTTTTTATTATATATCGCGTGTGGTTACCTTGTCGTACTTTGCGTCATCTATTATGCGCAGAGTCTGCTTTCCGCCGATCGGCTTCCAGGTGGTGCCGTCCTCGAATTTTTTGCCGGGCTCGAGAACGATCTCAGCCTTCATGCCTGCGGGAATATCGAAGGTGTAGAGTATATCCTCGCCCTCACGAGTCCACGAAACGCTGACCTTTCCGCAGATCGAATCGTGATCACCCGAGGCGTTATCAAGTGCGTCGATGAATTTGGGAGCAAGTCTGATTTCGGCGGCATTGTTTTCGTAGGGGTTTACATTGATACCGACGAGATTCTTCATGAACCACGATATAAAGTCGCAGAAGAAGTGGTGGTTACGCGAGTTGGGGGAGTCTTCGCCGAGTCTGAAGTCCTCCCAGATTGAGGTCGCGCCTTTGGCTATCTGATAGCCGTAGGACGGGAAGTCGGTCTTAGTGATCATTCTGTACGCGAGGTCGGTTCTTCCGAACTGCGAGAGAACGTGGAATATTACGCGAAGACCGAGTATTCCGCAGTCGAACGAGCCGTTGTTCTTTTCGATGAGCTCGATGAGCCTTGCGAAGGCGAGCTGCTTTTCGCCATCGGTGAAGATATCGTAGTATATCGCCATTGCCTGAGTGGTCTGGCAGCGTCCGAGAGCGGTGAGGGTGTTCTTATCGATGAGATATTTTCTCGCCGCGGTGAGAAGATCGTTTTTGACCGACTCGGCGAAGGCTTTCTGCGGCTTCATTCCGAGTGCGTCGAACAGCTTTGCCGCCTTTGTGCAGAAATCTATGCAGACAACGGTATCGGTAAATTCGAGCGGAGCGGCTACTCTGCCATGGCGTGCGGTGGGACACCAGTCGCCGAGTCCGATGTGGATGAGTCCCTTTTCATCGGCGCGGGTGGTGATATAGTTTATGTAGCGGAATATGGGGGTGGCATTTTCTCTTGCAATGGTGAGATCGCCGCGATAGAGCCATGCGTAGTAGGGGAGATTTACAAGTACGACATCCCATGCGGGACCGTTGCCCCATGCAAAGCCCCAGCCGGAGGTCGGGATGATTCCGGGGATCGCAACGGCATCGTTCATCGACTTTTCGATGTTGTGCATCCACTCGCGCCAGTTGCGCTCGGGAGTGAGAGCCATTACCATCTGCTCGGCAGAGAGTGCGGCATCACCCGTCCAGCCGTTCTTTTCACGGTGTGGGCAGTCGGTCGGGAAGTGATAGAAGTTTGCGAGGTCGGAGACGATAGCGGCATCCCAGAGCTTGTTTGCCATTTCGTCCGAGCAACGGAAGTGCGAACGATCCTTGAGCGAGGTATTCATAACGACATAGGTGAGCAGCTCGGGAACTGCCTGAGCCTCATCTATTCCGGTAACGAGGCAGTATCTGAAGCCGTGATAGGTGAAGCGAGGCATATAGGTCTCATCGCCGCCCTTGCAGATGTAAATGTCGCGATGATTATAGCGGTGAGGCAGGAAGGTCATTCCGCGAAGGTCGAGACCTCCGTTGTTGACAAGCTCACCAAACTGCATGACTATCTTCTGACCGGGTCTTGCGTTTTTGATATGCAGGCGGCAGAGTCCGGCGGCATTCACGCCGAAATCGTAGATAAAGCCGCCGCAGTTGTCCTCGCCCTCGCCGAAGCCGTTGAGGATTTCCTCGGGCAGATTCTTGAGCATTCCGTGAGTTCCGGTAAAATCGAGCGCGATATTTCCGGGGGTAACGGAGATCGGCTTGAGCTCGTGAGTCGGGAGGATCGGGTCAACATCGCAGAGGCGGCATTCGCCGCGCGGAGTTTCGGCGGATATGGTATCGCGCCATGCGCTGTCATCATAGCCGGGGAGCGTCCAATCGCCGAGCTCAAGCCGTGCATCGTAGAACTCACCGACGCGAATATCGTCGCAGTAGATCGGAGATTCGGTGCATTTGAAGCCGTCGGTCGAATCGAATTCGAGCTTTTCGCCGCTTTCAAGCTCAGCCTCGAGTGTGAGAGCGAGCTTCGGTGCGCTTCTCCAGCGTGCGGTTTCAAACTCCCAGACCTGACCGCCGAAGGAGTCGTTCATACCGTTTCCGAGCCAAACGCCGATGACGTTTGCGCCCTCGGTGAGGTAGGGAGCGATATCGTAGCTGTCATAGTAGAGGATATCGTCGGGATTATAGAGGTAAGGGGAGAGATATCCGCGTGTTATCCGCTGACCGTTCACGAAAAGCTCGTAGATACCGAGTCCGCAGATCGTAAGCTCGGCGGCTTTGACCTTATCGAGCTTGAATTCGCGTCTGAATACCGGAGCGTTTATCGTCTTTTCGAAGGTCGAAAACTCCTTGGTCGCCGCGACGAATTTGGTTGAGAATTTCATTTTATCACCATAGCCTTTGCAAAGGCAGAGGCTTCCTTTCTGCTCGGGGAGAGCGGCAGCGCGAGACTGCATTATTTATGAGAGCTTTATTGCTCTGCGTCTATTATAGCGGATTTTCTTTGAAATGTCAATAGCTTTTTGGAAAATAAAACAAAAAATGCGGCTCGGAGGAGACGCATTTTTCGAATATCAATTTTATTTTTCTTTTTTCTTATCCTTCGGAGGCTTTTCGGGCTTCGGAAGGGTACCCGGAGCCTTTGCGAAGGCGAAGCCGCGTGCGAGGATAAAGAGCGCGAAGGCAAGCTCGACCGCGTAGCAGAGGAAGCTGTCGCTGCTGCCGACGAGAAGCAGATCCGGGAGGATAAGTGCGGGGAGCGACGAGGTGATCATAATTATCGGCGCGATGCCTGACATTATGAAGAAGAGCCGTCCGTTCGAGCGTTCGATGAGAAATCTCGATTCGCAGAGGAGATAGAGCATTGCCGCGAGGAGCGCAAGCTCGCGTATGGTCTTTGCGGGGCTGGTTATGAGAAGTGTGGTGTCGAAATAGGATTCGAGAAGATTATCCGCGAACCAGGCGATGGGGAAGAAGGACATGAACGCAAGAGCGGAGCTGTTCTTTTTGTCGGGCTTTATAAGAACGAGGAAAAATATCACCGTCGGGATCGAAGCGATTATTCGAATGACCGAGAATTTTTCGGCACCCGCATGACGCACGACTATATTATATATGGAAATAAGTGATATCGCCGCGATCAGAAATGCGTTGAGGCAGGAGAAGAAGGTCGTTGCACTGCCTATCTCTGGTGCGGTCGGACAGGGATATTTCTTGGAAATTGTGAGTCCGAATATCGCCATGCCGAGCATTGCGACAAATATAAGGATGTGAGAAAGAGTCGGAAGCAGTGTATCCGTGCTGTAGACTCCGTAGCTCGGCTCGAGGTAGAGCAGAGTCATTGCGATCCTGATGCCGGATAGCAGAAGCGCGAGTGCGGCGGTCAGAATAAAAAATAGGTTTAGAGCTTTTTTGTTTTCGTTCATCGTTATCTCCGATATAAGTGTAATGGATTATCTATTATTATAGCCGCTACAAATGAACATGGTGTGAATATTCTGTCCGAAATCTGAGAATTTGACCGAAAAAATCCGTGCATGTGCATGATGCACAAAAACACAGACGCATTTTCGTGAAACATTTCCGAAAGAAAAGCGACTTTTTTTCGAAAACCCCTTGCTTTTTTTTGAGTTTTGGTGTATAATATATCTGTTGACGTGCGATTTATGGCGAAAGGTTGCAGCCGATACCCACTGCCGGGTGTCAGCCGGGAATTTTCACCGGAGTATGTCCGATATT
>CAYRKS010000086.1:0-8077 GCA_964424855.1 uncultured Lachnospiraceae bacterium | reverse complement strand
ACTCCGATCGACAAGAGCTACGATTCGATAACTCTCGAGAACGAATATATAAGCACCGTCCTTCTGCCCGAGCTCGGCGGAAAGATACACGGAGCCGTCGAAAAGTCGAGCGGCTATGAATTTATCTATCAGAACACGGTAATAAAGCCCGCGCTCGTCGGTCTTGCCGGACCGTGGGTCTCGGGCGGAGTCGAATTCAACTGGGCGCAGCATCATCGCCCCACGACCTTTATGCCGCTCGAGGCGGTAGTCCGCGAAAATCCCGACGGCTCGAAGACCTGCATAATGGCTGAACGCGAGCCCTTCAATCGTATGCATGGCGAGGTGGCGATAAGCGTTTATCCCGGCTCATCGATAGTCGAGGCTACCGCGACCGTATGCAATCGCACCGACCGTCCGCTCCCCTTTATGTGGTGGAACAATCTCGCGGTTCGCGTACACAGCGGCTACAAAGCTGTTTTTCCGCCCGATGTGGAATGGGGCAACGACCACGACCGCCGCGCTGTGATCTCCTTCCCGGTGATGAAGGGTATTTACAAGACCGCACGTCCCTTCGATTACGGCGAGGGAACCGATGTCAGCTGGTACTCCAACGTGAAGCTCCCGACCTCGGTAATGGTCTCGCGCGGACAGTCGGATATGGATTTCCTCGCGGGCTACGACTTCAAGGCAGAGGCGGGAACCGTAACGGTATCCGATCATCGCTACAGCGTCGGAAAGAAGATGTGGACCTGGGGTGACGGAGCCTTCGGACACGCTTGGTGCGCAAACCTCACCGACAACGGTGACCGCTATATCGAGCTTATGACCGGAGTTTTCACCGACAATCAGCCCGACTTCACCTACATAATGCCGGGTGAGACAAAGGTATTCTCTCAGATATGGTATCCGGTAAAGGGCATCGGAGAGGTTAAAAACGCCTCTCGCGGCGGAGCGGTATCGCTCGAGCTTTCAAACGGTAAGGTAAGCTTCGGAGCGGTATCGACCCTGCCTCGCGATAACGCGCGTCTGACGCTTTATTACAAGGGTGAGCCGATCGCCGAGCGTTCGGGAAGGATAGCACCCGACGACTTCTGGCTCGAGACCTGTGAGCTCGATGCTCCCGAGCTGTCCGAGCTTTCGGTGGTATTTGAGGACGAAAAGCCGATCGTCTCCTACAAGCCGACCGAGAAGGGTAAGAGAAAGCCGCCGAAGGCGCGTGAGATACCTCCGCGTCCGCGCGATGTAAAGAGCATCGAGGAGCTTGATCTCCACGGTGCGCATCTCATGCAGTACAAGCATCACACCTACAAGCCCGAGGATTATTTCCTCGAGGCACTGAAGCGCGATCCCGAGGATCTCCGCGCAAACCACATGATGGGAGTCCTTCTCACCGAGCGCGCAGAGCTTGACTCGGCAAGAGCATATCTCGAAAAGGCGGTCGAGCGTTTGAAAATGCGCAACGACAATCCCTTCGACACTCAGCCGATCTATGACCTCGCACGGCTCGAAAGGCTTTCGGGCAATATCGACCGCGCATACGATCTCTTCTATGATGTTACCTGGCAGTATCCGCTCAGAAGTGCGGCATTCTTCGAGCTTGCACGGATCGACGCTTCGCGCGGCGACACCGAAAAGGCAATCGAGGAGCTTGAGTCCTGCCTCGAGACCAACACAAAGCACATCGGCGCACTGACTCTGCTCGGAATGCTGAGAAAGGATCGCCGCTATATCGATACCGCGCTGGCAATTGCTCCGCTCGATCCTACCGCGCGCTTTGCGCTGTATTTCCTTTCGGGAGAGCCTGTCGGCGAATATGTCCTCTCGCGTCCCGAGGATACGCTCGACGCGGCACTCGACCTTGAGAAGGGCGGCTTTACCGCCGAGGCGGTCGAGCTACTGAGAATGTGCAAAAAGCCTTCGCAGCTGATATTCTGCCATATCTCGCGTCTGACCGGAGAAAAGCTCGAGACCACCGACCTCACCTTCTGCCATCCGAACCGTCTTGACGACATCGCGGCACTCTCGGGCGAGGATTGGCGTTCGAAATATCTGCTCGGCTGTCTATATTACGACCGAATGAATTACAAGGCTGCCCGCGAAGCCTGGGAGACCTCGGATAAGCTCATGCCCTATGCGCCGACCAAGCGCAATCTCGCGCAGTGCCTTTTCGACCACTTCGAGGAGCCGTCTCTTGCACGCGAATATCTCGAGGCTTCGCTAAGGCTTGCGGTAAAGACCGCCGACAGCGGCGCGGCGCGTATCTGCTTCGAGCTGCTCCAGCTATATAAGAACACGAACGTAAAGATAAACGAGCGCATCGCACTGCTCGAAAAGCATATCGAGCTTGTAGCCTCGCGCGATGACTGCTATCTCGAGTATATAATCCTTCTCACTCTGGTGGGAAAGCTCGATGAGGCGAAGGAGCTGCTTGGCAAGAAGCGTTTCAACATCTACGAGGGCGGAGAGGGCAAGCTCACCCGCCATCACGGCTGGCTCTATGTCCTGCTCGGACTTCGCTCCGAATGCGAGGGAGACAACAATGCCGCGATAGATTATTACAAAAACGCACTGATCTATCCCGAAAACTACGGTGAGGGTCGCCACTACAGCGCACAGGAGGCGAACATCCACTACTTCAGAGGACTGCTCGAAAAGCGTCTGGGCAATTCCTCGGCGGCAATTGAGGAGTTCAAGGCGGGTGCGGCTCAGCCGCCTCAGGAGAGCGAGATGACGATCTTTGCGGCAGAGTGCATGAAGCAGCTCGGGGATCACGAGTCCGCCGAGAGAGTACTTAGGGGCATGGTCGCAAGCGGTGAGAGTCTCTATGCAAACGCCGAGCTTCGCGGCTATTTCGGAGTCGGTTCGCCCGTTCCCGCGCCCTATGAGCAGAACTGCGAGCGTCTTCATAGGATCGATGCGCTGATACTCATAGCACTCGGAAAGAAAGGTCTCGGAGACCTTGACGGCGCGAATAAGGCTGTCGCCGAGCTTGAAGCTCTCGAGCCCGAGAACATGAAGCTGATCCTTTTGCGCAGTGTGGGAATGCTTTGATGATTTATCTTTGAATATAAAAAAGGCAGCGGGGCGAAGGCTCTGCTGTCTTTTCTGTATCTATTTTCGTTCGCGAAGCGCGCGGGAAAGGCTCGAGGCGTTTTCGTAGCCGACCATTACGGCGGCGCGTGCGACCGTTTCGCCCGCAGAGATAAGCTCGCGTGCGCGTGCGAGGCGATAGGAGCGCAGGCAGGCGTAAGGTGTCGTGCCGGTGAGCGAACGAAATTTGCGGATGAAATAATTGACCTCGAAGCCGAGCCTTGAGGCGAGCTGTGAGGCGGTTATCGGCTCGAAATAGTGGCGGCGTATGTGGTCGAGCGTTTCGGAGACTATACGGTCGCTCATGAAGGGGATCGGCTTTTGGCTCGAGAGGGTCATAAGCGAGACTCTGAGCAGCTCGAGCATCAGCTCGTCATGCTCTTCATTGTAGCTTTTACTGCCGCGCGGCATTATCGTCGAGTCGAGAAAGGAGGCGAGAGCCGCCGCCGTTCCCTCGGAGCGATAGACTATCACCTCGGGCGAGATTATCGGAGGTGTCGAGAAAAAGTCGAAGTATATGTGATTTATCGGGTCGCTCGGAAGGGTGAAAAGCTCGAGGTCGAGGTTGCTCGGGAAGAGATAGAAGCAGCCGGGAAGGAGCCTGCGGCTCGAGCCGTTTTCGCGGATGAAGCCGCTCCCTCCGATTATATAATAAAGCCGCTGAAGGTTCAGCTCCTTTGAGAGGAACCATTCGGGCGGTGCGAGTCCCTTGTGTGCCTGATGAAGTGAAAGCTCTATCGGCTGCATTTTTTGTATACCCCCTTCCGAAGTCTATTTTGGTCATGCTTAGGTGGATTTTGGTTATTTACTATCTGCGGTAAATGTATTATAATTATATTATCACAAAATCCTGATGAAATCAATGGAGAAAATGTAAAATGAACAACAAGGAATGGTTTAAGCAGGCGGGCTTCGGAATGATGATCCATTTCGGACTCTATTCGCTGATCGCGGGAGAATGGAAGGGAAGACGTATGCCGCACATCGGCGAGTGGGCTCAGTCCTATTTTCGCATCCCGAACGCCGAATATGAAAGGCTTGCCGCCGCCTTCGATCCGATCCTTTTCAACGCTGACGAATGGGTGACGACCGCTAAGGAGGCGGGAATGAAATATCTCGTTGTGACGAGCAAGCACCACGACGGCTTCTGCCTTTTTAAGTCGGACTGGGACGATTTCAACATCGTTGACAAGACTCCCTTCGGTCGCGACATCATCGCCGAGCTTGCCGAGAGCTGCTACAAGCACGGACTGAAATTCGGTCTGTATTATTCGCAGGAGCTCGACTGGCACGATCCGAACGGCGGAGGCTATCGCTCGGGTCACACCAACTGCGGCGAGATGAGCTGGACTAACGACTGGGACTATCCCGAGAACGACAAGAAGGACTTCTCGCTCTGCTTCAACGGAAAGATCAAGGCGCAGTTCAAGGAGATACTGACCAAATACGGCGAACTTGCCGTCATCTGGTGCGATACGCCCCATGTCATAACTCCCGAGCAGAGCAATGAGCTTTACGACATGATCAAGAGATATCAGCCGAACGCGCTCATAAACTCGCGCATCGGAAACGGTGTCGGAGACTATCACTCCTGCGGAGACAATCAGATCGACTTCGAAAAGGGCGGAAGCTCGGACAAACGTTGCGGAAATGTCGGCGAGGTCACGGGACTTTACGAATGCCCGGCTACTCTCAACGACACCTGGGGCTACAAAGCCTTCGACAACAACTGGAAGGACGCGGAGAAGGTCAAGGAGATAAAGGAGCGTCTGAATTCGCGCGGTATCAACTATCTTCTCAACATCGGTCCCGACTATCTCGGAAGACTTCCCGCACCCTCGACGGATATCCTGAGACGGCTCGGAGAATAAGTGTCTCGGCAGCGTATAGTCATATAAAATCAAACAAAGCAGTTCGGCGGCTTTCGAAAAAAATCGGGAGCCGGCGACCGATTTTGGCGTTGAACGGGAAGAGCTTGAAGGACGAGCCGCTCAAGCTTCGGCTTTGACGGCATATCCCGAAAGGCGAGAGGAATGGGCATAATTTTGCGGCTCTATCGCGGTTCTGCGACCGCGCTTTGGCTGCATCGCCACACAAAGCAAGAAAGGAAGGGGTATAGAAATGAAGGATGTTGTATCGGTCGAACTGATGAGAAAGAGCGATGCGGCTGAGACCGAAAAAACTCCGGCGGTCGAGCTTATGAGACGCGCGGCGGTCGGGATATTCGAGGAGATGAAAAGGGAGGGCTTCGGCTCTCCGACAGCGATAGTCTGCGGCATCGGAAACAACGCGGGAGACGGCTTTGCACTCGCCGAGCTGATGTTGGGCGAGGGGCTTGACTGCACGATATTTCTGCTGACCGACAGCTTTTCTCCGAGCGGACGCTATTATTTCGAACGCTGCACCGAGCGCGGGGTCAAGGTCTCGAAAAAGCTCGAGCTTGAGGGCTTCAAAACGGTGGTTGACTGCATATTCGGAACCGGGCTTCACGGAAGGGTCGAGGAGCCGTATCGCTCGGCTGTCGAGGCGATAAATTCGAGCAAAGCGTATGTGGTCTCGGCTGACATAAGCTCGGGAATATCGGGCGACAGCGGCGCGGCGGTAGATGGTGTCGCGGTGAGAGCCGATCTGACGGTCTCGATCGGAAGCTTCAAGCAGGGGCATTTTCTCGGCTCGGCGAAGGATTATATGAAGAAGTGTGTGAACCGTCCCATCGGGATAGAGCTGCTCGAAAAAGCCGCGAAGCTCATCGAGCCGAGCGATATAGCTCACCTGCTCGTCCGCGACAAAAACGATTCGAACAAGGGGGATTTCGGCTATGTCGCGCTGATCGGCGGTTCGCTCGAATACAGCGGCGCGGCGAAGCTTGCAAGCATAGCTCTCTCGTCGCTGAGAGTCGGCGCGGGGGTCTCAAAGCTCGCGGTACCGAGGTCTATCGCCAACGCTGTCCTGCCATATATCCTCGAATCGACCCTGTTTTTGCTCGACGAGACGAACGGGTGCTATCGCTTTGAGCGCGAGACGACCGAGCGGCTTCTTAGAAACACCAAGGCGGCGGCGGTAGGAATGGGCATGGGACGCTCAAACGAGCTGAGACGGCTTTTACAATATCTTCTGAGCGAGTACAGGGGGCGGCTCGTGATCGATGCGGACGGTCTCAACGAGCTTTCGGAGCTTTCGACAAATCGGCTTCGTGAGCTTAGGTCTCCCGAGCTGAAGCTGATACTGACTCCGCACCCGAAGGAATTCGAACGGCTGTCGGGCATATCGATAGCCGAGCAGAGGCTCGACCCGGTGAAGGCGGCGGTCGGATACGCAAGGGAGAACGATGTGATACTCCTTTTGAAGGGTGCATCGACAATAGTCACCGACGGCTCGGAGACCTACATCATCGACCGAGGCTGTGTAGGGATGTCAACGGCGGGGAGCGGTGATGTGCTCTCGGGGATACTCTGCGGTCTGTGCGGCTATGCTCCCGAGGAGTCGCTGACGCTGGCGGTCGCGGCGGGAGCCTATATAAACGGTCTTGCGGGTGAGCTGGCGATGTCGGATGTACCCGCGGTCTCGATGCTCTCGTCCGACACGGCGGCGCACATCCCAGAGGCGGTCAAGCGCATACTCGGTTAAGCTCGAAGAAAAAATCGCTCCCGTGCGTCTGAAGGCTCGGGTTTACCGCCCACCGATTCGGGGCGATTCATGCAGCTGTTCGTGTGAGAGCGTGGAGGGTGCGCATATGCGCATATGCGGATCGTTACCGATCGCCCGTGTGTGTGAGGTCGCGGAAATTCTTTATGTCGGCTGTCTCAACGTCTTTGTAAACAAAAATCGCCCTTGCGCCTCAACTGCGGTATGTGTTTCTCCGAGCTTTGTAGGTCGCACCGTCTTTGCAAACAAAAAGACCGCCCGTGCGGTTTGGCTCGCAGGGGCGGCGGAAGGTCTTAAACCCTTCCCGAAACGGTGAGGACGCTGACTCCGGGGGTTATCGTGTATTCTCCCGTTGCGGCAGCCCTTACGAAGGTGGCGGCGGGGACGCTTATGACTCCGGTATTCGTCGCGAAGGCTCCGGTGGTCTCATCATAGGTGTAGCCGGTCGTATCGAGTGCTGTGCCGTTCAGAGTTACCGTGAGATCACTCAGAATGGGCTCGAAGGTGTCGCTGACCACTATACCGTCGGCATCGGTCGCGGCGGTGTTGCCGCTGTTTTGAAGCACGAAGGTGTAGGTGATGACGCTGTTTTCAACGACCGAAGCGGGGCAGAGCGATTTGCTTATGCTCAGCTCGGGGCGGGAGGAAACTCCGACCGAAGCCTCTGCGCTGAGCTGTGCTCCGCCGCCCGTGAGCGAAGCGGTGTTGGTTATCTGTCCGCCGACCTCGAGCGGAGCGTTCTCATTGACCGTGACCTCATAGATGAGCGTCGAGTTGCCGTTTGCGGGGATCGAGATCGGAGCTATCGTGAGGGTGTTTTCGGCAGTGACGGTCGGAGAAGCCATGAGCAGTCCGTTTTGGTAATAGCGGAGCGTTCCGTCAACATAGGAGAGAGGGACGAGCGAAAGCTCTCCGAGTGTGTACGCGCCGAGGTCATCGGTGAGGGTGAGGGAGGTGTATTCCGAGCTGCCCGAGTTCACGAGGCTTATCGCATAGGTGATCCGTCCTCCGGGCGAATAGCTGCCCGAAACGGCGGTCTTGGTCATCGACAGTACCTCGCGAAGCTCACCCGTGACGAGGTTCGAGCTTTTGACAACGCCTCCGTAGGACAGCGTTGCGCGGTTGGTAAAGGAAGCCATGCTGCTTCATTCCCTTCTGAAAATATTTTTGTCCGAGCATCGGACGTGTGAGTTTCCCCACACGGACAGGATATGACGCTCGGAGCTTTTCGACAGTGCTGTGGAAAACCGAAATACAAAAAAACCCGACCCGTTTCCGAGTCGGGAGGAGCTCTGCGCGGATTTTGCCGTGCGGGGCTTTTTTTATTTTATTTTGCCGTGCTGTCGCTGTTGAGCTTGTT
>CAYRKS010000085.1:0-8118 GCA_964424855.1 uncultured Lachnospiraceae bacterium | reverse complement strand
GGCTTGTTCTGGAACCCTTTCTCTGCGTAGAACTCCTGCTCGCCTGCGGTAAAGATGAACTCCTGACCGCAATCCTTACAGATTAACTTTTCGTCCTGATACATTGTTTTTTCCTCGCTTGAGTAAAATATTATTTTTGCCCTAGACGGATTCCAACCGACACCTTTGATACATAACATGGATACTTGATAATAACATGACATAGCAACGCTCTCGTTAAGCTATATGGGCATATTTTTTGCTTTTTACAGCAGCCTGTCGGCAAGCTTAGTCCTTATTCGGCAGACCGCATTGTCTATCGATTTCTCACTGCGTCCGAGTGCTTCCGCAATCGATCTGTGCGAATATCCGCGGATGTAGAGACGTAAGACCGAGCGTTCCAGCTCCGAAAGCAGTGCCTCTACCTTTTCAAGCAGAAGCTGTGCGTCCGCAAGCCATTCCTCGGGGTCTGAGCTGTTCTTCTTGCTCTCGCTCTCAAGCTGGGCAAGATCCGCCTTTACCTGTCGTCTGCGACTCCTCAAAGCCGAATTAAGGCTGTTTGAAAGACATATCTTCGCGTAAAGTCCGAACGTCACCTCGCTTTGAGAGAGATCATAGGACATCGCCGCATTGTACAGCGCGATAGCCGCTTCCTGCGATAGATCATCGCGGTCGCTCTGCGTGAAAAGCTCATCCGACAAAAATTTCGAGACGATCGAGGACATCAGCGGCTCGTAGCGTTGTATTATCTCGTTGAACGAGCTTTTGTCCCCGCTCTGCACCTCGCGTATAAGCTCGGGATCGGTCTTCAATTTCATCGGCACCTCGCTGCTTGCAAATAAGCTTGTACTTTAATTATAACGATAATTTACCAATTTGTCAATAGTTCTTGAACACTTTTTTGGGTCACATATTTTTGCCTCTGTGGACATTGCACAATACACGACCGCGTTTTTTGTATATTTTACCGAGGTATTTTTGAGTTTTTCAAAATCGCACCGGCAATCTGCACTGTTTTTTCACCGGAATTTTATTGATCCTGCACAAACGCCTTCAGTCTATCAGGTAGTTGATATCCCCCGTAAGCAGGGATATTATTCCGCGATAGACCACCTCGGGACGCTCGTTGAAGTTGTATACCATCTTGTCCAGCTGATATTTCGTGTCGATTATCAGCCCAAGCTCCAAAATCTTGCAGCCGTTTTCACTGACCTCGCATAAAAGATCATATCTCCCGTCCTCGCGCTCAGCTGTTTTGCAGCTGACATCGGACCCGCGCGATTTGAAGGAGAGCATACGAAGTGCGCTTTTGAGGCTTTTTTCCTTGATGATATTCAGCAGCGAGCTTTGAAGCTGCTCGGCGATGGTTACGCCGTTCGTGGTTATGCGATAAAGCTCGCCCTTTTTGTTCTTGACTCCGCTCGGAGCCGGAAGCTGTTCAATGTTTCCGCTGTCGAGAAGCTCTGCGAAGCATTCCGCAAAATCAAAGTAATTCACAAATTCATCCTGTACCACAATGTCCCCGATCGTGTTGAAATCGAGCGGATAATTGAGATTTTTCAGCAGATACAGAATGAATATCTTTATATCGTTTTTGTCCTTAAGCGGAGCCTGCATTTTTTTGAGTCATCCCTTTCGCGGTGAGTCATGGTTTGATTTCGTTTTGCTGCTTGAAAAGGGCGGGCGGCGGAGGTGATCCGCACAGCCGCGCCCTTCCATGTTTTTTACTTTTCGAAAAAGCTTATTCAGCCTCTGCTTCGCCGGATTCGGCAGCAGTGGTCTCGAGATAGCTTCTCCAGTCCTTGAGCTTCATCTTGCTGAAGATGCGGAAGCCGTAGTAGGTATCCTTAACGCCCGAAAGAGCATCGGAGTTGTAAACATACGCATCCTGGTTGAATACTACCGGGATTATCGGAAGCTCTTCCATGAGAACCTTTTCAGCCTCGTGGAGGATCGACGAACGAGCTGCTCTGTCCTTCTCCGCATATGCCTGCTCGATGAGCTCGTTGAACTTATCGCTGTCATAGCCCGGGATAAAGGGTACGGAGTCGTAGTTGTCGTTCTGAATGTCGATTCCGTTTCCGGAGAAGTCGGGATCGAATACGGCAAGTGCGGGGAATGCGTCGGTGCTGAGGCACTGATAGTCAACTGCGATCATGTCATAGTTGCCGCTATTGTATGCCTCGTTGTAATCCTCGACATCGAGAGCCTTGATGGTTACCTTGAAGCCGATGCTCTCCCATGCGCTCTTCGCATACTCTGCAAGTACATTCTCATATGCGTTGTCGCGGATGGTAAGAGTGAAGCTGCCGCTTCCGCTTGCCGACTTTGCGGTAGCCGAAAGGATATCGCCGCCGTTTTCTCTGAAGCTGTCTCCCGACTTGGTATCATATACGGGGGAGGGGATAAGACCGGTCGCCGGCTTTGCGAAGGTTACAAGCTCGGCTGCCTTGGTTCTGTCGAGCGAATCGGAAAGTGCCTTTCTGGTGTCGGCATTCTTGAAAACGCTCTTGGTGGTGTTCATGATGTAGGCATGAGTCGAGAGAAGATCGGTGATCTCCGCCGAATCAGCGTAGGAGGCGCGCTTGGAAAGTCCGATCTCACCGAGATACATGAGCTCGCCTGCCTCATATGCGGAAGTGTTCTCCTCCTCGTCCGCACCGAAGTTGATCATGAGACGATAGGGGATTACATACTTATCGAGTGCATCCTCGTTTTCGGTGTCGCGATAGTAGTAAACATTGCGCTCGAGCATGAGCTCCTTACCGAGGGTGAGACCCTTTATCGCGAACGGACCGTTGGTGCAGAGAGTGGAGGTCTTCGTTCCGAAGCTGTCGTAACGGGTTACAACGTCCTCACGAAGCGGAACGAGTGCAAGGCAGGCACAGTTCTCGAGGAACTGATTGTAATCGACCTTGGTTTCAAAGGTGACCTCGACAACATCGTCGTCGATAGCCGCAACACCGAGGTCATCGATAGAGTTGTCGCCGTGCTTAACATCATATGCGTTCTTTATGTCAAAGAGCAGCGGAGCTGCGGCACATGAGAACTCGGGATCGAGAATGCGCTTCCATGCGTAAACGAGATCGTCCGCCGAAACGACACGACCGTCGCTCCACTTGGTGGTCTTGAGGGTGATCTCCATTCTGTAGTCGTTCTTTTCGGGGTTTTCAATGATCTTGTAGCTCTTCATGAGAGCGTTTTCGACCTCACCCTTTTCATTGATGCGGGTGAGACCTTCATAGATAAGTCCGAGAACCTTAACTGCTCCGTCGTCGGTATAAGCAAGCGCGGGGTCGTAGTCGGAAAGCTCACTGCCGATGTAGACGTCGATGGTGTAGCCCTTCTCGTCCTCCTCGAGCGTCGAGCAGCTTACGAGCATAGTCGCAAGCATTGCTGCCGTAAGCAGCAGAGAAATGATTTTTTTCATG
This sequence comes from uncultured Lachnospiraceae bacterium, assembly GCA_964424855.1. GTDB lineage: Bacteria > Bacillota > Clostridia > Oscillospirales > CAG-272 > Flemingiibacterium. Next base: position 4,708 of record CAYRKS010000085.1, on the reverse strand, counting down.
GTCTTTGTGACTCCTCCTCAATATTTACCCTGTCGGGCAGGATAATCTAAACGAAATAAAGCGCAGCGGCTGTTTTTCAAGAGGGTCCGACGCGGATGAAAATCCAGACGCAGACTGCGCGATATTAGGATATTGCTTATATTATACCATCAAATTCGAAAATAATCAATCGTCATTTGCAAAAAAAATTATTTTTATACTATTGCACAATTATTGCAGGGTCACTTTGTATATTTTGCCGAGACTGTTTTTGACATTTTTTCCATCTAACGTATAAATACGGGAATTTAAGTCAATATTTTCGGCGTACAGATAGATCACATGGTCAACATTCCGTATAATCCAATCATAAGACTTCGAAATTCAAGGAGCTGAAGCATATGAACATACAACGTAAAAGCCCGTTCGAATACCGTCGTACAGACCTTGCCGCAGAGCTCGATCTGAGCGACCGCGAGGGCATATCCGAGCAACGTGAGCAAAAAAACGGCTTTGAGCTTAGTGACCTCAGAATAGTGACCGACTCGGCGGCAAAGCGTCTGTCAAAGCCGAAGGGACGCTATGTCACGATCGAGATCGGCAGGATATGGTTCGCCTCGGACGAGCAATTCGAAAGAGCCGCCGAAACCATCGCCGATAAGCTCTCGGAAATGACCTGCGAGCTTATCGGACACGCCCCCGAAAGCCTCCTCGTCGTCGGACTCGGAAACCGCCGCATAACCGCCGATGCGCTCGGAGATGAGGTCTGCGGACTTCTGACGGTCACGCGCCACATAAAGACCGACCGACAGCTTTTCGAGTTGCTCGGCGGACATGAGCTTTCGGCATTTGCCCCGGGTGTACTCGGTCAGACCGGTATCGAAGCCTCCGAGCTGGTCGCCGCCGCCTGTGAAAGGATACGCCCCGAGCTTGTCATCGCAGTGGATTCGCTCTGCGCACGCTCAACCGACCGTCTCGCAGTGACCGTCCAGCTCGGCTCATCAGGCATAAGCCCCGGCTCGGGAGTCGGAAATCGGCGCAAAGCAATCGATAAGAACCTTCTCGGTATTCCGGTAATCGCGCTCGGAGTTCCGACCGTCGTCGATTCCTCAACGCTCGTCACGGATGCACTCGAAAAGGCGGGTATCACCGAATGCCCTCCCGCTCTCGAGAATGTCCTCGAAAACGGTCGAAGCTTTTTCGTCACTCCGAAGGATACCGACATGATGCTCCGTGAGCTTTCGCGCCTGATCGCAGATTCGATCGACCTTGCATTTTCTTAAAGAGCCTTGAATATACTTTTTTCGGTCGCGAAATACCGTGGTATTCGCCGCATGTCAAAATCAGGCTCGATCGAAAGGCAGGCTCATAAGCATGGATAAAGAAAGCTGTTATCAGCCCGAACGTACTCAAGGCTCAAAACGCATATTTCTCGCATTTCTGTCGATACTCGGCGGAATATTTCTCTCCGCCGCTCTGTGCTCACAGCTGTCGGAGCTTGCTTTAGGATGGTCTCCGACCTCGACGGCACGGCAATGCTTTTATTTCCCGAGTGAGGGCATATCACTTATCGAATATCTCGACCGCGAAAGCCTCAAGCAGCTGCTGCTTGAGCATTCCTTCTTCGGAAACGATTCGCTATATTTCGATCTCGGCGGCGAAAACACCGGAACGACCGAGCTGCTCCCTTCGAAGGTTTCCGAGCAGGCACCGCCGCAGAGCGGCGTAGAGGCTCCCGGAGAGGCTTTGAACGAATCTGATATCTACTCCTATGACTATTCGAGAAAACGCCCGGGAGAGCTCGCTCTGCTCCCCTACGACCTGTCAGCCGGTTCGAAGCCCGGAGAGGTGCTGCTTTCGAACACCACAGCCTATGAAATCGACCCGACCGAATACCTCGAACGCGATTATCCGATACGCTCGGATATCACCGATAAACCGCTCGTGCTGATAGTCCATACGCACGGCACCGAGAGCTTTTCGCCCGAGGGCGAGGTCTCGATAAGCGGGGATTCTCAGCGAAGCGCGGATATCGATGAAAATATCGTCGCCGTCGGAAGGGTCATGTCAGAGCTTCTGAATGAGTCGGGAATACCGACGCTCCACTGCGAGATAATGCACGATCTCGAGTCCTACAGAAGCTCCTATGACCTCTGCGCCGATACGATACAAAAATATCTCGCCGAATATCCGTCGATAAAATATGTCTTCGATGTCCACCGAGATGCCATAGCGCGGCAAAACGGAGATATCGTAAAGCCGCTCTGTCTGATCGACGGAAAGCTCACCGCTCAGGTGATGCTGCTCGTCGGAACTAACGAAAAGGGCGCGGATCATCCGAACTGGGCGGATAACCTCACAGTCGCCGCGAAGCTCCAATCAAAGCTGACCGAAAAATATGAACGTCTTGCGCGTCCGATAAACATCCGCGGTGCGTCCTTTAATGAACAGTTCACGCCCGGCTCGCTCCTGATTGAGATCGGATCATCGGGAAATACCCTTTCCGAGGCAAAAAACGCCGCAAGGCTACTTACATATTCGATAGTCGAAATGATCCTCGAAAATCAGTCTGTCGTGCAGTCATCCCTTAATTAAAATCGTGCAGTATAAATTTCTTACGCCTCTGACGAGCCGTCGGTCATTACCGCGCCGAGATCGGCATAAACAAAGTCGGGACGATCGCTCTCGTCGGCAGAATCCACATCCGCCTGAGTCGTCTCACCCGAGAGAACCAGTACAGCAGTTACTCCGTGACGCTTTCCGAGCGCAATGTCGGTATAAAGACGGTCGCCGAATATGCACATCTCGTCGCGCGAGAGTCCCGTTACCTCCGAGATCATCTCGACCGTCTCGGCATAGGGCTTTCCGAAATAGGTCGGCTTTGCGCCGGTAGAAGCCGTTACGAAGGCAGCTATCGCTCCGCTGTCGGGGATAAAGCCGTCCTCGGTCGGGCAGTTGAAGTCGGGATGCGTCGAGAGATATTCCGCACCGTTTCTTACAAAACGGCAGGCAGCATCAAGCTTCCTGTAGGTGAGCGTCGTGTCAAAGCTCGTGACAACAATGTCAGACTTCGCGTCCTCCTCGGTTGCGAGCTTGATCCCGGCAGCTTCAAACTGTCCGTAAAGCTCGGGAGTTCCGACGAGATATACGCTCTTTCCGGCTCTGTGACGCTTCAAAAATTCTATCGTAACATTTCCCGAGGTGAGTATTTCGGAAGGATCGGGCGAAAATCCGAGCCTTGTCAGCTTTTCAAGGTAAAATTCGGGCGAGTGCGATGCATTGTTCGTGAAGAACATTACACGCTTTCCTGCCTCGCGAAGGCTGTTTATGAATCTGACCGCGCAGTCAAAAACCCTTCCTCCGAGGTAGATCGTTCCGTCCATGTCAAAAATGTAAAGCTTCTTTGATTCAAGTATATTATTCATTTATTCAGTAAGTGCCGCACCGATAACCGTGCCGAAGCGCGAGTTTTCGGGAATTATAAAATTAAGATTAAACATTCCGTTGAGCGTCGTGAATATCTCGGATGCCATGTTGAGAGTCGTGAGATTTCCGGTCAAAACAATGTCGCGAAGACCGTAATTTCTCGCCGCAAACATCGAAACCATTCCAATCGTCTCGAATACCATGTTGATTATTCCGAGCGCAAGGTCGGATTTGTTCGCGATGTCGCTTATGTTTCCGAAGTTTGCCGCGGTCATGCTCTCGGACGCTCCGGGCAAAAGATCCTTCTTGGAGATGTTTCCGATCCGCCAGTCGATCTTGTCGAGATCACCGCTTTCGGCAAGCTCCTGGATGTGCCCGATATCGTCCATTCCGAGCATACGCTTCGAAAGACCGATCAGCGTTCCGCCGCCGACACCGGTGCCTCCGAGATATTCCATGCTCTCTCCGCGTCTGGCATGGATGAGTGCCGTTCCGGTTCCGAGACTTGCAACAATGGCTTCGTCAAGTCCCGAAAGATAAAGTCCGCCGAGTCCGATACAGTCGAATTCCGAAACGTGTTGGCATTCGAGTCCGTATATCGGCTTGTTTATCTTCGAAGAGCCGACACCCGTAAGCTTTATTATTTCGATGTCCGAAAGCTCTATCCCGTTCTGGTCGGTAAACTTTCCGAACGCGCCGTAAAGGGCGGTTATCGGGTCGGTCGCGCGTACAAAAAGCGGCTCGATGAGCTTCTTTTCGCCGTTTATATCCTCAAAGCCGACTATCTTCGTTGTGCTTCCGCCGACATCTATTCCTATAACTACACTCATTTTTGTGACCATTCCTTTCGCGGTTGCTTGCGGCTCTGCCCTATCCTCCGTGCCGGCTCATATGAGCTTGATCTAAGAAAATATTCAGTGCCGCCGATCCGAGGACTCTCCCTCGGATCACTTTTGGGTATTGCTAAAGCAAAAGGCTGTCAATGGCAAAAAACGTCATTGACAGCCCTTTTTATAAACTCTCAGGGAGCGAGCTTACTCGGCGTCAGCCTTCGTCTCGTCAGCCTTGTCCTCAGACTTCTTGTCGTCAGCCTTGACGATCTCAGTCTTGGTGAGCTTGATAAGAGCCATTTCAGCGGCGTCGCCGCGGCGCGGACCAAGCTTGTATATCTGAGTATAACCGCCGTTTACGTCGGCATACTCGGGAGCGATCTGGTCGAACAGCTTCTTAACTACGTCTTCCTTGGTGATGAAGGCGAGAGCTGCACGGCGAGATGCGAGAGTATTGTCCTTGCCGAGGGTGA
>CAYRKS010000084.1:0-8169 GCA_964424855.1 uncultured Lachnospiraceae bacterium | reverse complement strand
AAGGCGACTTCGACCTCTGCGGCTATCGCCGTCCTCAGTCCTATTTCCGCGAGGCGGTCTGGGTCGGCGGCGTAACACACCTTTACACGACTCATCCCGAGCATTACGGTGAGGGCTTCTCGGGTACGGGCTGGCACTGGTACGATGTTCTCGACAGCTGGACCTTCGAGGACAAATATCTCGGAAAGCCGGTAAAGTGCGAGGTTTACACCGACGCGGACGAGGTTGAATGGTTCATAAACGACCGTTCGCTCGGACGCTCCAAGCCCGAAAAGGCTATCGCGGTAATGGATGTACCCTATGAGCGCGGAGTGCTTTCGGTCGTGTCCTATAAAAACGGCGAAAAGCACGGCGAGGACTCGATAAAAACGGTCGGAAGTGCTTCGGGTATAAGGATCACGCCCGAAGCAGCCTCGATAAAGGCAGACAACCGCGACCTCTGCTATTTCGATATATCGATCGTTGACGAAAACGGCGACCGTGTCCCCGATGCGAAAAATGCTATCACCTGTGAAATAAGCGGCGGAACTCTCTGCGGAATTTTCAGCGGTGACCCGAAAAATGAGGATCAGTACGGCTCAAGCTCATGCCACACCTTCGAGGGACGCGCGGTCGCGATAGTCAAGACCACCGAACCCGGCAAGCTCACCGTGACTATCAGCGGTGAAGGTCTCTGCTCCGACTCGGCATCTGTCATCTGCGAATGACCACGTATTTCCACAGAGCTGTGGATTGCGGAAAGCAATTTTATAAATAAAAAATCGATCCGACCTGCAATATGACCGCAGGTCGGATCTTCATATCCGTACACAAATTTTAATTGAAGTCGATTTATCAAAGTCGGCTAAACGGCGACAGAGAATTTTCAATTCATACCTTCGTTCGCTCGAAAGCACCACTCTGTGCAAAAGCAGTCTCGAAAGCTCAGACAGCTCAAACGCCGAGCAGCTTTACCAGCTCTGCCTTCGGCTTGTAGCCAATAGAAACCTCAGCGACAACTCCGTCCTTTACGACCAAAACAGTCGGTATGCTCTCGACACTGAAGGCGGTGGCAAGCTCTGCCTCGTCATCGACATTGACCTTTCCGACCTTTACTCTGCCCTCATACTCCTCGGCGATCTCGGAGATTATCGGCGAGAGCATACGGCAGGGACCGCACCACTCTGCCCAGAAATCTATCAGAACGGGCAAAGTCGAATTTTTCACCTCGGCTTCGAAATTTTCTTTTGTAAGTGTTATCTCGGACATTTTATTACCTTCCCTTCTGCTCCGCATCGGGAGCCTACGGCATAAGCCCCAGGCGTTAGCCTCAAGCATCAGCCTCAGCGTTTATTATTCCCGCTGTCGGCGGTTTTTATTTGAAAAAATAATCTGTTTCGGCTTTAGGATAGAATTTCCCTTCGCCGTTTTTATTATACACTATTTTAGTATACTTGTCAATAGTTGCAAGCAAAAAAGTTGAAAATCTTTTTTTAACAAGCTGTTAGAAGATATAAAACGCATAAATCGCTAAAGTGCGGAAAAATGTTCGGGCGGCTGCTTATAAATGTGAAAGCTGTCATAAAATCATTGTGATGATCGATTATTAAACAAATCCAAGCTTGTCGTGAGAGAACCAAACAAAAAACTTCGGAACTGAAAACACCTCTGTACAGTCAGAAAACAGACTGTGCGAATTAAAGCATAACAAACAACAAAAGCATCCGTGCAGCAGCTCTGCGCGGATGCTTTTGCCGGTTATAACCAAACAACTATGTATTCGGCTGTGTTTATATCTTGTTTCGAAAGCTCCTCAGACTCTTCTGAACCAGAGCAGCTTTTCGAGCGGTGAAGGCATTCTCACGGTCGAGCGTCCCTCGAAAATCTTACCGTCCTCATCCTGCCAGCGTCCCGCCGGGAAAATCACATCCTTTTCGAAGGTTCCCTGTGTAACGATCGGGCAAACGAGGATATCCTCACCGAGCATGAATTCATCGACTATAGTCTCATAGCCCTGACCCGGATCGACATATTCGAGCGGTCTGATTATCGGCTCACCGCTTACGGCAGTCTGATCGACGAGCGCGATTATCTCATCCGACATCCGCTTGTGAAGCTGAGCCGCCTCGGCAACGATCTTGTAGGACTTCTCCGAGAGAGCGCGCCAAGGAGCCCACGAGAACTGCATCATCGGGTAGAGTGCCGAAGCCTGTGCCATTCGAATGAACAGCTCCTCATCGACCTTAAAGCCGGGCATGAAGTTGTAGGTCCACTCACCTCCGCCAACCATATCGGGGCAGATAAAGGGATAGCCCATGATCCCCTGCAAGAGTGCGCTCGGCAGCAGAGTGTTTATGCCGTCATAGTCCCAGCGGTGTCCGCGGTCGCAGAGTCTCTGTATCATAGCTCTTCCGCCGCCCTTGAAGGTGTCCTTGTATTCGTGGAAGCGATATCTTGCGCCGAATTCGTTCCATGCGCGGTTCAGCTCGATCGGATCCATATCATCGCAAGGAGTTCCGTTTATTACATTGCTCGGGTGGTACATATTGTATGAGCCACCGTCAAACTTAAAGCCGTCAACGCCGTAATCGCGCATGAGCGCATCGAGACGAGAGCCCATATATTCGCAGTCGCATTCCTTTCTGAAGTCGAGGATCGCCGAATAGCCGTTCCACCAGTTCACCAGCGCGACTCTTCCCTCCTTGTTGCGAAGGAAACGCTTTCTTCCCGTTCCGTCGCTGAAGACCGATTCACGCATCGTAGCCTTTACATACTCAACCCCGTCCGGAGTCATGAGCGGAGTCACCCAGAGCATGACCGTAAAGCCGAGGGAATGCAGCTCATCGACCATCGCCTTCGGATCGGGGAATTTTGCGAAGTCGAACTCCCACAGACCGTATCTCGTGTGCCAGCCCTCGTCGATTATCAGAATACCCGGCTCAAAGCCGTGATCGATTATCGCGTGAGCATACTCAAGCACCCCCTTCTGAGTCGGATCGTAGGTGAACTCCATCCAGGTGTTGTACTGCGCGGTCTTGAAAAACTCGTGCGGAAGAGTCTTTCCGCTGAAGGGAAAATGCTTATTCATCGCGTCGAGATAAGCCTCGCGCAGATTTTTTCCCGCTTCGACCAGCTCAAATTCGCCGCCGTCAAAGCAAAGCTCGCCGTTTTCGACCCAGACCTTAAAGGAGGTCTCGCTCCAGATGTAGCGTCCCTTGCTCGACAGAAAGAGCGGGGTCATCTGATTGTGCGGCGATACCCGATAGTCTCGGCTGTATTCGCTCTCCGACGATATCGGCATATCGGTTCCGTTTACGGTCGAGCCGCCCCAGAAATATTCTCCGGGCAAAAATTTAACTCTGAATTCCATTTTGTCTCTCCTTAGCTTCAAAATAGTATTGACATTGCCGTATAAATGTATTATAATATAAATAACGAAGCTTGTCAATAGCTTTTTGGGCATAAAACTTTAGATATCGGTCATTTCGGGAGGAAGACTATGCTGGTCGAAAAATTCGAAAAATATTATCACCTTCACTGCACCTCGGATTATCGCTTCACCGGGCATCGGCATGACAGCTTTGAGGTGAACGCGGTCATTCACGGCTGCATGGAGGTCACATACGGAGACGAGGTGTTCACGCTTTCCTCAGGGGATCTCTTTATCGGCGCACCCGGGATATTTCATAGAAACCGTATGCTCAGCGACAGTATCACCGATTTCGTATCACTACACCTATTGTCCGACCCAAAAAAGCTGACCGCCCCGTCGGTATATAAGATGTCGAGCGGAGATATTACACTTTTGAGGCTCATCGAGGAGGAAACCGAAATGACTCCGCACGGTGCCGTTTATATCTCACACGCCGCAAAATATCTGCTCGAGGGGCTTCTTCTCCGTCTGTCCGAAAAAGAAAGTGAGCCGCTGACCTCGGATTCGCGCGAATCCGAGCTTTATCGCCGTGCGGTGAGGATAATGGAATCGAGCCTCGGTGAGCCGCTGACGATAAAACGCCTGTCTCAGCTCTGCGGAGTCTGCATGACCACACTTAAAAAAGCTTTTTCCGAGTGTGCGGGCAAGGGTGTCGGAGAATATTTCCTCGATATGCGAATGGCAGAGGCGCGCAGACTGCTTCTCGAGGGTGAGCGGGTCGAAAATGTTTCCTCCATGCTCGGCTTTTCCTCACCCGCATATTTTTCGCAGTGCTTTCGGCGCGAAAACGGCTGTACGGCAAGCAGCTTTCGCGCAACGGCAAAGCCGCTTAACCGACCTTGAGGTCTGTTAAGCGACTTGTTTTGATTTATGCGCTATGCTTTATGCTTTTCACTCGGTCGTGCTGAGATATTCGATGATATCGCCGAAATGCTTTTCGACTGTGTTTTTGTCCTTCTCGATCTGCGAGGCTATGGTCGAGGAGTCGGCAAGCATTGCCGGGAGCTTCATTACCCAGCCCTTTGAGCCGTCGTAGAGATATGCAAAGTCGATAACGCGGGAATCGAGTATCTTGCGAAGCATCACGATCGATTCCTCATCGCGCGTTCCCTTCTGCTCAAGTGCATTGGAGCAGTATACAGGGATAACGTCTCTGTAGCTCAGAGCCGACATAGACTCGACGACCGCGCCGATTATCTCGCACTGCTTATCATTGACCGTCACCGGAACAGCCATTATATTGGCTCCGCCGTCAACGACGGTGTAATATTCCTCCTGCGCCTCATCGTATTTCGGAAGCGGAAGCACACCGTATTCGCTCGAGAAGCTGCGAAGCTCCTCATTTACAAGGTCGCTGACCTGAAGCGGCGCGAACATTACCTTCTCGTTTACAAAAAGTCCGGTGCGATCGTGTACAGAGGTCTGTAGGTTGTCCGATTTGCGGATCGAGCCCTCGTTTTCATTGAAAAGCTTCGAGAGCTTTGTCAAAACATCGATCGACTTTTCGGTACCGATCACGTTCGTAAGAGCGAGATCATCATTCACCTCCGCAAGACGCGAGCCGGCAGCGTATACGAACGCCGCAGCCTGACAGCCGTCGAGATTTGCGCCGATGCCGTAAAAGTCCTCTATATCGCGCTCGGAGTTTCCGTTAAGGTCGCGGTAGGTATCGGTTATCATCTCGTTTAGCTTGTCGATCGTCCACTTTCCGCTGTCAACCAGCTCGTAAAGATCGCCGAGCTTGTATTCCTCAGCCTTTGTTTTGTTGTACGCCATGAGCCAGGTTTGCTCGGTGTACATGACGCAGAGATCGCTCTCTATGAGCGGCAAATAGCTTCCGACCGATGCCTCCTCGATCGATTTTGTATACCACGGCTGTTCGAGGTCAACATACGGCAGAGTATTCCAGTCAACATAGAGCCCTTTCACCGCCGACTGCGCCGATCCGAACATCTGACCGAATATCAGATCGAATTCGTCTGTCTGGCTCATTACCGAGTTGGTGACTGTCTGTACGATATCCGTATACTTCTGACGAACCGTCTCGACCAGAGTTATGTTAAAGCGTTCCTCGGTCTCACGGTTTCGCTTGTAAATAGCGTCGTTGACCGTCTCTCCGATCGACTCATCGGCGTAAAAGCTGTTTTTCGTCGATTCCTGCTCTATCGTTCTGAATTCATAGCCGTTGAAATTAAGCTCCGGAACCTTATCGGCATATTTCGTTGTCTCTTCCTCGACAGTGGTATCGCTGTCGCTTGAGCTGTCGATCTGACTCGTGCCGCCCTGCTCACCGCAGGAGACGAGCAGCGAAGCGAAAAGCAGCAGTGCTGCAAAGCGTTTGCTCTTGTTCATATCCTGAGTCCTTTCACATAATATATCCGTTTTCGTTTCGGCACCTCAATGTGCCGAGCATTGCTTTATTTTTATTATATCACATATTAAGAAATATTTCCATTGAATTTGTGACTTAAAGCTTTGAATATGTGATATTTTGCCTTGACATTTTCCCCGTCCGATGCTATAATATTCTTAACGATAAATTTTGCAAAAAGGAGAAACCCAGAAGTGAGCAATCGTTCCGACAGAAATATAATGCCGCTAATACTTGAGCATACAAATGTTTTCACGACTCGAACAAATCAGATACATTTTCCGCACACTCACGAGCATCTCGAGCTTTATCTGCACATCGCCGGCAATGCGACCTACATGGTCGAAAACGGCATTTACCCGGTCGAATACGGTACGGTCGTCATTTCGCGCGAAAATGAGCTGCACTGCCTCAGAGTCGAGGAGGACTGCTTGATCGAAAACTTTTATTTCGGCTTTGAGCGTGAGCTTTTCGAGGACTTTTGCCCCGAGCTGCTCGAATGCTTTCTCGACCGTTCGCTCGGAGAGCGGAGCGTCGTGCTTTTGCCGCACGATATCGCCGACAAATGCGTCCTTCTCATGTATGAAGCGATCGCCGCAAAGCGGCTCGGAAGCCAAGCCGAAAAGCTGAGCCGGATAATGCTGATACTCACCGAGGTGAACCGCGTCTGGAAAACGCAGGATTTCCGACCGCTCCCGCCCGATCGCTCCTTCAGCGCAAGTGCGATACTGCTCGGACGAGCCCTCTCGATGATAATGGAGCATTACAATGAGATCCAAACGGCAAATGAGCTTGCCGCCAGGCTCTATGTCTCAAGAGAGCATCTCTCGCGCTGTTTTATGAACGGTCTGGGAGTCCCGGTCGGAAAATATCTGCTGATGAAGCGGATACAGATGTCCAGGCTCTTTTTGAAGCAGGGCATGGAGCTTTCGGAGGTCTGCTCGCAGTGCGGCTGGAATGATTATTCGTATTTCATAAGCGTATTCCGCAAGGAGACCGGGCAGACTCCGGCAAAATTCCGTCGGAGCTTCAAAGCCGAGAACGGTAATTGAAAAAAATCCAACCGCAATGCCATTGTATCCACGAAAAATATGTGCTATAATATTTTCGAAGTGAATATACCGATATATCGTTCACCGAAAAAATATGAAAGGACTTCTCCACATACTTGGGGAAAGGAAAGCAATGATATACATAGCGGAAAATTTGAAGCGGCTCAGAATACAGCACAAACTGACACAGGAGGAGCTTGCCGAATCGCTCGGAGTCAGCGGTCAGGCGGTGAGCCGTTGGGAAACGGGCACGGTCTGCCCCGACATCGAGCTTTTGCCGGGGATAGCCAATCTCTTTTCAGTCTCACTCGATGAGCTCTGCGGGATGGAAAAGCTCCGTTCTCCCGAGACTCTGAAAGGCTTCTTTGACGATGAATGCAAAAAACGCGCCGAAGGCGAGCTTGACGGCGCGATATCGACTCTGAGAGCCGGACTGAGGCTTTTTCCCGACGATCCGGGGCTTATGAGTGAGCTTGCACTGACTCTGACACTGCTTGCAAAGGAGCAAAGTGACCCGGGCAAGGCTATCGATGAGGCGATACGGATATCCGAGCGTCTGCTCGAAAATAATTGTCCGCGAAAGCTCGGAGCAACGACCGCGGCAAATCTTGTCTATCTCTACATTTCGGCGGGAAGATACGAAAAAGCGCGTGAGCTGGCTTCGTCTCTGCCTCACCTACGCGAATGCCGTGAGCTTGTACGTCCCGTACTCGATGCTGACCCCAAAACCGCGCTCTCGGACTCAATACGCGAGACTCTGCGAACTCTGTGTGAGCTTATCGAGAGCTCTGAGAACACAGCTATCGGCGCGCCGCAAATGCTTGCAAACGGTCTGACACTCGAAAGCTCCGACGAGGAAATGCTCGAGAGCATAGGAGAATATCTTAGTAAAGTCAGATGAATCAAGCCGATAAGCTTGCACTTATCAGCGTCAGTATGGCGAGATGTGCCGGATAGTATATGTAAACGCACCATTTCATTCGCATTCCGCGTTCTCCGTTGTAGAGCAGGATCGGCAGAACGGCAAGCGAAGCCGAGATAAAGCAGCTGAGGCTTCCGCTATAGAGCGCATACAGCAAAAGCGACCAGATGACCGTCACGATACTCTGCTGCTTGCGATCCTGCGCAAAATACAGTCCGCCGATCAGGAGTATACCAAAATAAAAATAGTCGCAGTCAATAAAGCCCGCGGTGAGCATTGACAGCCCGAATACCGCAAGCTCGAGCCAAAGACGATATCTCGGAAGCTTTCCTTCGATAAGCTCAAAGCAGTATATCATCAAAGCTCCGAGCGCAAGCGTGAAAAACACGTTTGTAAACCTAAGCCCCGAAAG
>CAYRKS010000083.1:0-8174 GCA_964424855.1 uncultured Lachnospiraceae bacterium | reverse complement strand
AAGCGAACGCCTGTATGTCAGCCCCAACTACCTAAGCTCACTCATAAAAAAATATCGCCGTCAAAACTTCACCGCACTGCTAAATGAGCGAAGAATGAAGGCGGCAGCCGATCTTCTCCTCTGCACACAGATGAAGATCCTCGAAATAGCCTCGCGCTGCGGCTACAGCGACCAGCATTATTTCAGCTACTGCTTCAAAAAGCATTACGGCATGACTCCGATGAAAATGCGAGAGGAAAACAAAAGCCGCGAAGTCGGAACGCATTAAGGAGACAATATCTTTATGGACAATATCAAAAGCTATCCGTCGCATAAGCTGAGGCTCGCGACGCTGATGACTGTAATAATCACAATTTCCATAACCGCCGCGGCACTTCTCGCCGCTCTCCCCTTCGCCTCGATATACACCGAAACGGTCGAAAACGACGCGCGTCTCGCCCTCGATCAGTCGGTCGGTCAAACAAAGCGCACGGTCGAGTCCTTCATCGACGGTATGAAGCTCCGCCTTTCGGGTATACGCGCCGAGCTTGCGACCGACGGAAGCCTCGATTCGATACGCGAAAAGCTCTCGATAGCCGCGCGGCTCGAAAATTCCATAGAGGCAGTCTGTATTTATGACCTCGACGGAAAGCTGATCGCCTGCGGCTCGGAGCAGTCCGAGCTGAAAAGCGGTGGGGTCGATCTGTCCTACGATAAGGAGCTTTTCGATCGCTCGGATGACTTCGCCCTCTCGCTCCCGCACGTTCAGACACTTTTTGAGGAATATTATCCTTGGGTCGTTACCATAGTTCACCGTGAGTCGGGACTTCTCGCCGGCAAGGATGTGTATGTCGCGATAGATTTCAGCTTCAGCGAGATCGCCACATATATAAACAGCATCGGGATCGGCTCGCACGGCTACTGCTTTATAACCGATTCAAAGGGAGAGCTTGTCTACCATCCGCGTCAGCAAATGCTCTACTCGGGTCTGGTGCGCGAAAATCTCCTGAAACTCACCGATATGAAGGACGGCAGCTATACCGAGGGAAATCTGATACGCACGATCTCGACTCTTGAGGGAACGAGCTGGCGGATAGTCGGCGTGAGCTACCTCGACGAGGTAAATTCCATGCGCGATAAGGCTCTCTCGGGAGTCCTTCTCTCGACTCTCATCTGCTGCCTAATGGTCGGTCTCACCCTTCGCGCCATCCTCGCGCGTACTCTGACCAGACCCGTCAATTCGCTCATAAACTCGATGCACACCTTTGAATCGGCTCCCGACGGCTATCGCTATTCCCCCGCGGAAAATCAGATCGCCGAGCTTCAGCTGATCTCGGACTCCTTCGGTCATATGACCTGGATGATACGATCGCTCATGAAAAAGACCCGCGAGGAGGAGGCAGAGCTGCGAAAGACCGAGCTCAAGGCTCTTCAGGCGCAAATAAACCCGCATTTTCTATATAACACCCTCGATTCTATCCAGTGGATGTGCGAACGCGGCAAAAACGAGAGCGCGGTAAATATGGTCAGCGCACTCGCAAAGCTGTTTCGAATAAGCATCAGCCGCGGTCATGAGCTTATTCCGATCCGCGATGAGCTCAAGCACGCCGAAAGTTATCTGATAATCCAGAAATATCGCTACAGCGACCGCTTTACCTATCGCTTTGATATCGATGAGAGTCTTAACGATTTCCTTTGCAGTAAGATAACCCTTCAGCCGCTTATTGAAAACGCTATCTATCACGGTATAGAGCCGCTTATAGATGACGGTGAGCTTGTTATTTCGACCTACAGCGACGGCGAGGATATAATCCTCTCGGTCGCCGACAACGGAGTCGGTATGACCACCGAGCAGGTCAAAGCAGTCATCGGAAAGGAACGGAGCGATTCGAGCGGCATCGGCGTTCGAAATGTCAACGACCGAATAAAAATATACTTCGGAGACGACTACGGACTCTCTATCGAAAGCGAGCCGGATGAGGGAACCACCATCCGCGTAAGACTGCCGAGGGTCACGAGTGAGAACGAAGCCAAGCCCAAGCCGGTCGCCGATATGTCGCCCGACGAGAATGAGAGGTGAAACAAAATGCGAAAAATAAAGCTCCTTACATTGCTTCTCAGCCTCTCGGTATTCATTTCGCTCACTGCCTGCCAAAGCGGGATCGGCGAGGTCTTTGAGATCGCCGTTATCGTTAAATCCACCGCCTCGGACTTCTGGCACAGAGTAAATGACGGAGTGAACGCCGCCGCGACCGAATATAACGTCCACGTGACCTTTGAGGGCCCCGAAAGCGAGGAGGACTATACCTCGCAAAATTTAATGATAGTCTCGGCAGTCGCCCGAGGAGTCGATGCGATAGTCGTTTCCGCGATAGATTACGAGCTTTCGTCGGACGCGATAGACGCTGCGGCAGCAGCCGGTATAAAGATCATTATGATCGACAGCGGAGCCGCCTCAAAGCGCACCGAATGCTTTGTCGGCACCGATAACAACGAAGCCGGACGGCTCGCCGCAAGCGCGGCACTCGAGCTTACAAAAAAAGCCGTCATAGGTCTCGTCTCGACCGAGACCGGCTCCGAAAACCTCCGAATTCGTGAGGAAGCCTTCAAAAGCTTCATAAACGAAAGCGGAAAAACGATCGCCGTCGAGATACTCGTTCCCTCCGATGCCGAGGGCGCGAAAAAGGGCGCACTCAAGCTTATTGAGTCACACCCCGAGATAAATGTCCTCGTCGGCTTTAATGAATGGTCCACTCTCGGGATCGGCTATGCCATACGGGAAACCGAGCTTTCCGAGGATATCCTTGCTATCGGCTTTGACAATAATATAGTCTCGATCGGAATGCTCGAAAAGGGCGAAATGGATGTCCTTCTGGTTCAAAATCCCTTCGCCATAGGTTATCTCGGTGTCGAATCGGCGGTGAAACTTCTGTCGGACGAAAGCGTGGAAAAGCTCCTCTCGACCGAGACCGCACTTGTGACACGCGAAAATATGTTCGACCCTGAGACCCAGAGAATACTATTCAGATTTACCGATTAACAATACATAAAAGGAGATACAAAAAAATGTGGAAAACAAAGCTTTGCCTTGCGACAAGCAGCCAATTTGGGATACCGCACGAAAGACAGCTGGAGCTCTTTAAGGAGATCGGCTTTGACGGCTTCTTCAGTGAATGGAGCTACGGAGCCGATGTGAAAGCGTGGCGAAATAAGGCAGATTCGCTCGGTCTCGAATTCCAGTCGATACACGCACCCTATTACAACTGCGATAAGCTCTGGCATAACGGTGAAGCGGCAGAGGCCGCCACGAATGAGCTCATCGACTGCCTAAAGATCTGCGCCGAATATGACGTGCCGATAATGGTCTCGCACGCCTTCATCGGCTTCGATTCGCACACACCGACAAACGAGGGACTCGAAAATTACGGTAAGGTGGTCTCAGCCGCCGAAAAGCTCGGTGTAAAGCTCGCCTTCGAAAACACCGAGGGCGAGGAATATCTCGCCGCACTCTTCGAAAAATTCGGCGACAGCGAGGCGGTCGGTCTCTGCTGGGATACAGGACATGAGCTCTGCTATAACCGCGGAAAGGATATCCCCGGAATATACGGCAAAAAGCTCTTCTGTACCCACCTCAACGATAACCTCGGTATACGCGACTACAACGGCAATATAACCTACATCGACGATCTGCACCTTCTCCCCTTCGATGGCATCGCCGATTGGAAATCCATCGCCGCACGCCTTTCCCGTGCCTCCTTCGATCAGCCGCTCACCTTTGAGCTCAATACAAAAAGCAAGCCGGGTCGCCGCGAAAACGACTGCTATGCAAAAATGCCGATCGAGGAATATTTGACCGAAGCCTATAAAAGAGCCTGCCGAGTCGCACAGCTCGTACAAAACAGCTGAAAAAGCTCCGCACGGAAAAATCCGTGCGGAGCTTTTGATATTCGATTCAATACTCAGAGTATTCTCATCGCCACATATTTTTCGGCAAGAGTTATGCCGATCTCGAGCGGATTGACCTCACCGGTGACGACCGCATAGCAGTCCTCGCTGTCCTCGATAACCTCGGCATCGAGCATACAGAGGCAGTGGTTCGGCTTCTTTTCAAAGCGGAGATAGAATTTGGACTTCAAGTAATCCGCATTAAGCACTTCGTCCTCGGAAAGACGCTTCCATGCGTGAACGGTGTGCTGCGGATGCTCGAGATAGGTCGCAATGTCGATTATATCCGAGGCGACCGCACTCGCGGTGGGAAGCTTTCCCGCGCCGCGTCCATAGAACATTACATCTCCGATAGCATTTCCGTTTACAAGCACTCCGTTGTAAACATCAGAAATGTTGGCAAGCGGATTCGAATGCTTTACGAGCATCGGTGCGACCATCGCACAGAGCTTTCCGTCCTCGGTTCTGACCGCGCGTCCGATCAGCTTTATCGAAGCTCCGAGCTTTTCGGCGAGCTCTACGTCCTTGAGAGTCACGTTTCTGATTCCCTCGGTCTTTACAAGCTCGGGCGGAACAAGGCTTCCGAAGGCTATCGCCGAGAGGATCGATATCTTGCGGCAGGTGTCGATACCGTCGATATCGGCGGTCGGATCCTTCTCCGCATAGCCCTTCGCCTGTGCTTCGGCGAGAGCGTCTCCGAAATCCTTGCCCTCGTTTATCATCTGAGTGAGGATGTAGTTTGTAGTGCCGTTGAGTATTCCGTCAACCTCGGAGATGTCGTTTGCCGTGAGGCAGAAGCCGATCGGATGGATGACCGGAATACCGCCGCCGACACTCGCTTCAAAGAGATAGCGCACATTGTTCTTCGCCGCGATCTCAAGCAGCTCGGGACCAAAGGTCGCAACGACCTCCTTGTTCGAGGTGACAACGCTCTTGCCCGCCTCCATAGCCGCCTTGGAAAATTCAAACGCGGGGTGCGAGCCGCCCATGAGCTCGGCACATATCTTTACCTCGGGGTCGTTCAGAATGACATTTATGTCGTGAACGATCTTGTCGGCAAAGGGACTGTCGGGAAAATCGCGCAGATCGAGGATGTATTTTATGTTTATCTCCTCACCGACTCTTCCGGCAATGAGCTGTGCGTTCTGGGTCAGCACCTCAGCGGTACCGCCGCCTACCACACCGAAGCCGAATATTGCAATATTTATCATAGCTGTAGATTCCTTTCGCATTAAAGCTCAAAACAAATTTTGAGACCCGATTTCAATGTCACGTCCCCACCCGGGACTGTTTAACACTTTACCATAGTATTATTATACCACATCCGACGGCAAAATGCAATAGTTATTTTGCCGATTATATGAGATATCTTAAAATAACTCTCAGCAAACCGTAATTATCGTCGAAGGGCGGATATCTGAACGGGTTCAGATCGATGTGCGATGAGGATCTTAAAACAGACGATTCGGCGGAGAAGGTGTCAAAGCCCGCCTTGCCGTGATAGCGTCCCATTCCGCTTTCACCCACACCTCCGAAGGGAAGATGCGGATTTGCAATGTGCATAACCGTGTCGTTTATGCAACCGCCGCCGAAATCGAGATTCTCGAGGACATTGCTGCAGGTATCCTTGTTGTTCGAAAAGAGATAGAGCGCGAGCGGCTTCGGACGCTTTTTGAGCGTGTTTATAACGATATTTATATCGCCGAATTCGAAGATCGGAAGTATCGGACCGAATATCTCCTCGGTCATAAGCTTGCTGTCCTTCTTGATATGCTCCATCAGCGTGAGACCTATGCGTCCGTTTTCCTCGTTGACCTCTCCTCCGAATATTATGTCGCCGTCCGCAAGATAGTTTTTGAGACGGTCAAAGTGCATTCGGTTGATTATCTTCGGATAGAATTTGTTCTCGGTCGGCGAGGCAAGACAGAAGCGGTCGTAATATTCGCGCATATACCCGAGAAATTCCTCCTTGACGCAGGACTCTATATAGAGATAATCGGGCGCAACGCAGGTCTGACCGGCATTCAAAAGCTTTCCGGCGATTATCCGCTTCGCGGCAAGCTTGAGATTTGCCGTGCGATCGATGATGCAGGGACTCTTTCCGCCAAGCTCGAGTACGACCGGGGTAAGCTGCGCGGCGGCCGCCTTTGAGATTATCCGCGCGACCGTCGGACCGCCGGTGTAAAACACAAGATCGAATTTTTCCCAGCGGATCGCCTTCACCGCCTCGAAGCTGTCGATGTACGCGGCGATATATTCTCGGTCGAAATACTTGTCTATAAGCTCGCAAAGCAGCCTCGAGGTCCGCGGCGACTGCTCCGAGAGCTTTAATATCGTGCAGTTTCCCGCAGCTATCGAGGAGATCAGCGGCTGT
This sequence comes from uncultured Lachnospiraceae bacterium, assembly GCA_964424855.1. Lineage (GTDB taxonomy): Bacteria > Bacillota > Clostridia > Oscillospirales > CAG-272 > Flemingiibacterium. The sequence goes on along the minus strand of CAYRKS010000083.1, from coordinate 1,876 downwards.
ATCGAGAGAAGGAAGGGATAGTTCCAGGGAGAAAATATCATTACCAGTCCGCGCGGATGATGGTATTTCTTGCTCGAGGCGGGCCAGAGAAAATACGGAGTCGCGGTTGTGTCGGGTGCATTCCAGACCTTAAGATAGCGGAGCGTGTGATTTATCTCCTGATCTACCATTCCAAGCTCAGTCATGTACGCCTCGGTGTAGGATTTTCCGAGATCGGCACGAAGAGCCTCGAGTATCAGCCCCTCGTTGTCGCGGATCATGTTCCGCAGATTGCATAAAAGCTGACGGCGAAAGCTTATGTCGCGAGTCTTTCCGGTCGCAAAAAATTCTCTCTGTGCGGTTATCGTTTCAAAAAGTCCGGGTTCGATCCCGTGAGGATTGAGTTCGGAGTTATCCATGGTTTTTTACCGTTCCTTTCTTAAAAGGGTTCTTCTATATCTATTATACACCCGAAATTGTTAATAAAGCAAGTGGAGTTGTCTTAATATTCGCAATATCGCACCAAAAATGAAAATTTCACCGACTCGACAAAGCACACGAAGCTCGATCCGAATAACCTTTTCAACCATAGGTTGAAGACTTTCGCCCGATCTCAAAAAATCAACTCTTGAAATTCCGAATTATGTGTGGTATAATAAGCTCAAAGGAACCAAGCGAAAGCTGTTCGGCTCCAACGGCAGAGATAATCAGACTAATATTCACGGAGGAAATAAAAATGCTCGACATGGAAATTTTCGGCGCAAAGCTGCGCGAGCATCGTCATAAGCGAGGTCTCACTCAAGAGGAGACCGCAAAAATGGTCGGAGTTTCGGCTCAGGCCGTCTCAAAATGGGAAAGCGGAGAGTGTCTTCCCGACTGCTTTAACCTGAAAGCTCTCGGCGAGGTGTACGGGATATCGCTCGATATCCTGCTCGAATCCGAGCCGAGCGGCTCGATCGAAACGGCAGCGGCGCGTGTTGAGCAGATCGCTGACGAATATTTCTGGTCGAAGGAATATCGTGCGCCGGGATCACATCTCGACCTCGGAGACGAGCTTTGGAGACTCTGGAAGGGAATATATTTTATCGAGGTCGGAGACCGTGAAAAGCAGCGCGAGGACTATGAGCGCGGTAATCTGCGGGTCTGCTCGGATTACGGAATGAAGGTCTGGGACGATGACGGCATCGCCTGTGTGATAAAGTCTTCACTGCGCGAAAAGCTTTCATACGGTGATACCGAAGTCGATATTCTCAATATTCTGGCAAGCCGCGAAGGTCTCGCTCTCATTTCAATCCTCGACCCGACCGCTCCGATATCAAAAAAGGAGCTTGCCGACAAAAGCGGAATAAAAGCAGCTGCCCTCGATCCGCTTCTTATAAAACTGATCGAGAGCGGAGTAATAGAATATGTGAACCTCGGACTTCACAATAAAGAGGGCTATAAGCTCTGCGCAAAATGCGGCGCGGCGGCATATATGCTTCTCGCCGCAGTCCATATCCTCGCCGAGAAAAAATACACTCTCAGCGAGTATTTCCCAAGCTGAGAGCGATCCATACCGCAGCTCACAAAAAACGAGCTGCCGAAGGCGCGTAAATACGCCCCCTCGGCAGCTCTTGCTTTTATTTGCTTTCCGTTTTTTCAAACGCCGCTCAAACGTATTCCCACTCGGCGCAGTCGTCAAAGCAGACCTCCACCTCGTCGGGAATATCGTCCTCAAAGCCCGCATCGTCAAGATACGCGCCTTCTCCAGCAGCCCTCGCCTTCATGTGCGCACGATCTACTCTCTCGGACATAACCGTGAGAATACCGATCGCCGCGCTGATAAGCGCAAATACTATTCGCATCGCGCTCGGTCTGCGATTTTTTCGATATCCCAGTATGCACTTGTAAATATTGA
>CAYRKS010000082.1:4912-8228 GCA_964424855.1 uncultured Lachnospiraceae bacterium | reverse complement strand
ATTGCCGCAGAGGCTGCAAGTGCGGCTTGAAATTCACCGCTTTGGGCGATTCAAGCATCACTGGAGGCGTATCAAACACGGCTTTATTGCCTTTTTTTCGCCGATGTGCTATAATAAAAGGGCAGACGCGAGGTATCGCGTCTGCCTGATCCTTGAAAATCAAATATTTATCGGTATATAAAGTCACTCTCGAGCGAGGAGGTGTCGAGCGTGTCCGCCATGTAGACATCGATCCCCTCGAGCAGCAGCTCGGCGCAGGAGCGTTCGGTCGAGTGAAGGATAAGTGTACTCACCGATGCGCGGCAGCGACCGTCAGAGCCGATGTAGGGCGTTATCATCCTGCCGTTTGAGTAGGCATAGTAGCTGCCGTCATCGAGCTTGTTCAGCTCAAAATCGCGGAAGCAGACGACGCTCGAGCCGCCCGAAAGCTCAAGCTCCTCATCGCGGTAGACCGTCATCCCCTCGCGGCGGCTGACCGGGTAGTAAAAGCTCTCGGAGGAAAGACAGCGGACAAAGCCCTCGTGCGAGGTCAGTATTCCGTTTGTATAGCCGTCAGCCTCGAGACGCTCCGCAACATAGTCGGCGATGAAGGCGTTTTCGAACCATCCGAGCGTTATCAGCGAGACTATCGAATTCTCCTTTGCAAGCTCGAGATATTCGTCCGAGACTCTGAGGATCACGCGGTCATCTCCGAGCAGCTCGAGCTTTATCGAAGCCTCGTCGTTGATGAAGGTCAGCAGAGTATCGATGTATTCGCGCTCATCGGGGTTAAGCTCGGGGTCGAACTGTTGTGCCTCGAAGTCGCTTTGCGAAAAGCAGAGACTCGAATATTCGGAGTAGATCGGCGCGAAATAAAGCTCGCGGCGACCTTCGAGCATTTCGAGAGCCGAATACAGTGCGTGATCGAGCTTGAGCTCGGTGTTAGGGTTAAGGCTGATGAAGCGGAGATTTTGCACATTTTCGAAGCTTTTATCGCTGTTGAAAAGCTTGTACGCCTCGGTCATCAGGGAGGAATAGCGGTCTTTCACGAGCTTCATCTCGGCTGCGGCGTTTTTTCCGAAGTTATACTGAAGGACAAAATCCTCCGCGCAGGAATCCTTTCCCGAGACCTCGACCGTCTGCCAGCCCGGCTCGGTGCTGAGGAGCTGTGTGAACGCCGTCACGAGCGAAACGGCGGCTATAATCCCGAAAACGACGGCTAAGATAAGCCGCCGTTTCGTATTCTTGTCCGAAAGCTCGATATGCTCGACCTTCGGATATTGAAGTCTTTTCATCAGAGTATCGCTATGAGCAGGCATAACAGGAAGAGCAGCACCACTGCGCCGAGGGTAGCAAAGCCGATGATCGCGCCCTTCTTGCACGCCTTATAGTTGCGGTAGTACTTTTTCTTCTTGAAGACCAGACCTGCGAGGATACCGATGAGGGGGAGCAGGAAGGAGCCGATCGAATACCATGCGTTTCCGGTGTCGTGGATCGGGGTATCGATGCGAACATCGTCCTCTTCATTGAGCTTTTCGCTCTCTGCGGGACGCTCCGCGCCCTCGGGGAGGATGGTTATCGGCTGAAGAGGCTCGTTCTTCGCGCGGATAGCCTTGTATTCCTCGATCTCCTTCTTGTTTCCGAAGACGAAGTGGTTGTTTCCGATGTCGCAAAGCTCTGGCTTGTCGGTCGAGTAATCGTGGATCGACGGATCGTAGGTGAAAAGCACCTTGTTCTTTTCGAGCTTCGGATCGGGGATCGGAATCGCCGAGATCAGCGAACGGGTGTAGGGGTGGAGGGGGTAATCGAACAGCTCCTCGGCGGATGCGACCTCAACGATGTCGCCCTTGTAGATGACACCGATTCGATCCGAGATGAAGCGGACGATCGAAAGGTCGTGGGCGATGAAGAGGTAGGTAGTTCCGCGCTCGCGTTGGAACTTCTTGAGAAGGTTGAGCACCTGTGCGCGGATCGAAACGTCGAGTGCCGAGATCGGCTCATCGGCGACGACCAGCTCGGGCTCCATGACCATTGCGCGGGCAAGACCGATACGCTGACGCTGACCGCCCGAAAATTCGTGCGGATAGCGGGTCAGATGCTCGGGGAGGAGTCCGACCTCATTGATCATGCTTTCGACCTTTTTAACGCGGTCGGCTTCGTTTTCGTAGAGATGGAAGTTATAGAGTCCCTCGGAGACGATATAATCGACGGTCGCGCGCTCGTTGAGCGAGGCTGCGGGATCCTGGAATACCATCTGGATGTTTCGAATGACCTCACGGTCGAGCGAATGCGGTATCTTTCCCGATATGCGGACACCCTTGTAGAGTATCTCACCGGCAGAGCAGGGGTTTACGCGGATGACCGCGCGTCCTATAGTGGTCTTTCCCGAGCCGGACTCTCCGACGAGCGAGAAGGTCTCGCCCTTGTAGATGTCGAACGAGGCGTTCTTTACCGCACGGTTTAAGGTCTCGCCCTTTCCGAAGGTTATATCGACGTTTTTGAGCGACAGGAGAACCTCGCGTCCGTCCTTATCGATCGGACCGTGTTCAGGCAGATGAGCCGAGGTCGCTTCTTTAGTAATGTTTTCCTTTTTCACTTTGGCTGATCCTCCTGAATGTTGAATGCGCGCATGAGCTTTTGATGGATGTCATGGATGATCTCGGGCTTTTCGATCTTGGGAGCGCGGGGATCGAGGAGCCAGGTCTTTGCGTAATGCGTATCGGATACCTTGAACATCGGCGGCTCCTTGAGGGTATCGACCTTGAGACAATGGGGATTACGCGGCGCGAAGGGGTCTCCGGTTATCTTGTTATAGAGGGACGGAGGCGTTCCGGTTATCGAATAGAGCGTTGAGTTGCGCTCGGCGAGCTGGGGAAGGGAGGAGAGCAGAGCCCAGGTATAGGGGTGTCTCGGGTCGTAGAAGACATCCTCGACCGTTCCGAGCTCAACGATCTGACCGGCATAAAGCACGGCAACGCGGTTCGCGATGTTCGCGACAACGCCGAGGTCGTGGGTTATGAAGACGATCGTGTAGTTGAATTCCTTCTGAAGGCTCTTGAGGAGTCTGAGGATCTGCGCCTGGATCGTAACGTCGAGCGCGGTGGTCGGCTCGTCGCAGATGAGGATCTTCGGCTGGCAGGAGAGCGCGATAGCGATGACGATACGCTGTCTCATACCGCCCGAATACTGGAAGGGGTAGTCATCAAAGCGTTTTTCGGCGTTCGGGATGCCGACCTTCTTCATGAGGACGAGTGCGCGGGTGCGCGCTTCGACCTCTGAGCAGCCCTGATGCTTCATTATGATCGAGGTGATCTGCTTTCCGATGGTGATTATCGGG
>CAYRKS010000082.1:0-4902 GCA_964424855.1 uncultured Lachnospiraceae bacterium | reverse complement strand
TGCGTCCGCGGATCTTGCCCCAGTCCTTCGAGTACTGGATCTTTGCGAGGTTGAGAACGCAGATGCCGTGGAGCTTTTCGGGGGTCTCATCGAGATATTTGACGCGGAAGACAACATTGTCGAAGACTCCGCTGAGCTGAACATCGTCCGAGAGGTCGATGCCGAGCTGCATTGCCGTTTTGAATGCGTCGATGAGCTTGTTGAGGAGCTTTACGCGGTGATAGAGGTCGTAGCGTCCGACCGAGAGATATATCTCCTTTGCGAGTATCTCGTTGCGCTTGAGCTTTTCTGCGGGAACCTCCGCTGCAATCTCTTCCTTGTACTTTGCGTTGAGAGCTGCCAGAGTCTCTGAATATTTTTTCTGATACTCCGCGTCATGCTCGACCGACTCGCGATGCTCCTTTATCTTGAGATCGCGCTGAGCCTCAAGCTCCTTTATCTGGACATCATAGGACTTGATCGAATCGGTGCATTCCTTTATCTTTTCCTTTTCCTTTGAGGAGTCGAGAGTCTGCTTAAGGTTGAATACCTCGGTGCGCTTGAAGCGAAGCTCGTTGAGCTTGTCGTTTATTGCCTCCTGCTCCTCCTCGCTGAGGGTCGAGAGAGCTTCCTTTTCCTTTTCGAGGTCGAGGATCAGGCGATAGGTCGCCGCGCCGTTTTCGAGCTTCGAGTGGCGGTCGAGCTTTTCCTTAGTGGAGGCGATGAGCTTCTTTGCGACCGAATCGAGCGGAACAACGGTGTCGGAAAGCTCGTCATCGTTGAAGATGAGGCTTCCGTTTGCGATGTAGCCGTTTTCGTCGAGCATACCGGCGAAGGTTTTTGTGAAGACCGACTTTCCCGAGCCCGACTCGCCGACTATCGCGATGGATTCGTTTTCGTAGATATCAAGGGATATTCCGCGGATCGCGGTGAGTATTCTTCCGCGCACACGGAACTTTACCTCGAGGTCTTTTACCGAGAGGAGAACCTTGTTGTTATTATTTTCCATTGCTGTAAGCTTCTCCTTTCGATCAAAGATGAGTTCTCGGGTCGGAGGCATCGCCGAGGTTCTGACCGACGACATAGAGAACGACCGTGATTATTGCCGAGATTACGACCGGGCTCCAGAATTCAAAGCCCCAGCCGGGAGTTACCATCGCGCTCTCCGCCTCGTAGATGAGTCGTCCGAGCGACATATCGGAAAGTCCGAGTCCGATGTAGGCGAGGAAGACCTCACTCGAGATGTAGGACGGTATTTCGGTCGCCGCGAGGGTGACTATTACCGAGGTCATGAAGGGAAGGATGTTCTTCATCGCGATGCGGAAGGTGGGAGTTCCCAGACAGCGGGAGGCGAGGTTGTATTCGCGGTCGCGGATTATAACGACCTGAGTTCGGATAAAGTAGGCAATGCCGAGCCAGCCGGTTATCGTCATTGCAAATACCATAGTCCAGAAGGACGGGGTGAAGATCATGACCATTACCGAAACGAGCAGGATATACGGCACGTTTCCGACGATGTTGTATATCTCCATCATGATGGTATCCACCGTCTTGGAGAAGCCCCAGACCGCGCCGATGATAACGCCGACGGTCATGTTGATGAGTGCGCAGCAGAGCGCGAGGGTTATCGAGATTCTCGAACCGAACCATACCGCATCAAAGGTCGAGTTGCCCGATGCGCCCGCTCCGAGTATCCAGTGGATCGAGAAGCCGAACTTGTCGATCGCCTTTGCGGGCGAGAGGTGCTTTGCGGTCGGGTCGAGCAGATTTGCGAAGCGGTCGTACTCTGCGACCATCGGGTAAACGTAGGTGAAGAGCAGGATGACAGCGAGCAGCGAGAGGATGATGATGTTGATCTTCTTCTTGAAGAATACGCGGAAGACCGAGTGCCAGTAGGAATAGCGCGGCGCGGTGATCTTTTCGGATTCGAGGTCGCTGTGATCAACTCGCGAGAACAGCTCCTCTTCGCTGAGCTCGAATTCGTCGAGGTTTATTAAATTGTTCTGATTCATAGCTTAATCACCTTGCCTTTGTTGAGAAGGATATTCTCGGGTCTACCCACGACATGAGGATGTCGCCGAGGATTATCGAAACGACCGAGAGGATCGCGTAGAAGAGGACGACTCCGACGATAACGCCATTGTCATACTTGTTTATAGCCTCGGTGAGAAGGTTTCCGGCACCGGGGACAACGTAAACGCGCTCGGTAATGATCGCACCGGTCAGAGCCGAAAGGACGCTGCCGGGGATTCCGTGTATTATCGGTATCGCCGCGTTTTTGAGGATGTGGTTGGTGAATATCTCGCCCTCCGAGAGACCGCCCGAGCGTGCGAACTTGACATAATCGGCGTTCGACTGGTCGATCATGTAGCGTCTGAGCCATTTCATGAGGTTTGCGATCGAGGGAAGTGAGAGAGAGATTATCGGGAGCAGATACATCAGCTTGTTCGTCGAGTCCATATCGAAGGTGGTCGGGAGACCGGTCTTGCCGCCTATCGCCTTGAAGAGGAAGATATAAGCGAGCGAGGGGACTGCGATGATGAAGACGATGTATATCGTACCGATCTTGTCGATGAGCTTGTCCTTCTTGCGTGCCATGAGGATTCCGAGCGGCACACCGAGCAGATAAGCCATGATGGTTGCGCAGATACCGATGACGAACGAGTAGCCCATCTTCGAGAGACCGCTCTTTACGGTTAGAACATTCGTGTAGTCGTCGGTGAAGCGGTCAACATAGACGAGGCTCGATTCGCGCGAGCCCGAGATGTAGGTCGCGGAGTGGAGATCGTCCGCGCTCTGCTCGACGAGTCCGGTCGGGAAGTAGGTCGTCTGCTGCTTGTACGAGCCCTGAGACTGAGTCATGGTCGTAAAGACATCGACACCGTTGTTTACGGTATAGGAGGTTCCGAGGTTGATCGAAACGAGATTCTGGTGGATGAAGGGGAATTCGGAGCTGAAATAGAAGAGATATTTGTGCTTGGTTCCGTTTCCGATTATCGCCGGCGAGAGCTTTTCTCCGCCGTATACGGGATCGTGGAGCGTAAAGGTCAGACCGCGATCCTCGATGTCGTCCTTTACATAGTGGATATTATCGACCGAGATTATTCCGGTGAAATACTTGAGAAGACGCTTGGGAAGGGGGATATCCTTGTGGGCGAAGAGCTGTTGAGTTCCGCCTGCCGCGAGCTTTCTTCCGCCCGCGAGCTTTGCATCGAGACGGACGATCGAGTAGCCCTGAGACTGATACTGATTGTAGAACTTTTCAACATAGGCTTTGACCTCATCGCTGTCAGCCTCGGCGGTGCGTCCGAAGTTTACGACGGCGTTCTTGGTCTCCTCGTCGATCTCGCCGCTTTTGTAAAGCTCATTGATGTAATCCGCGTAGGTCACATAGTCGAGGTAGCCGTACTCCTCCCATTTGCGGTATTTGTAGGTCTCCTTCTGATTGTTCGCCATCTTGCTGTAGGTCGGATCCATTGCGAAGACGAGATTACGGTCAAGCAGCGAATAAATCATGATCATTACGATAGCGACGACGATCACTATCGAAACGAGCCCGTGGAGAAGGCGTTTTAATAGATATTTTGTCATGATCGTTACTTCGATTAGGCAATCACGGGTGAGAGGTCGAAAATTGCCTTGACTTTCTGTTGGATTTTTTCCGGCAAGAAGCCGCCGGAGGGGCTTTGCCGTGTATAAACACATATATTTGTTTCAACAACCGTTTTAATCTTGAAAAGTATATTGGTCAAATCGTATTAGCGTTGTCAAGCGTTACAAAAATATATGTTTATACACGGCAAGAGGATAGAAAAAATCCATCCTCTTGCATAAGAAAAAACTATTGATTTTGCACAATAACATTCCGCGCGGTGCGGGTCTCCCGAACCGCATAAAAACGCTATAGCGTTTTTATGCGGGATATCATAGAATTATAATTCCTTTGTGCGAGATTTTTCGATATATCGATCGGAGATCAATAAATACCGATGCACTTCATCATATAGCCCGAGTATTCCGGAAGAAGAGTGTCGAGGTAGGACGAAGGATCGCCGTAGTCGGGACCCCAACCGGAGAGGTCATAGATGTCGTAGTTTGCTTCGTAACCGAAGTTGGTCCAGTAGCCGGCATATCTCCACTCGTTAGCGTCGTTGCACTCGACGAGGTTGATGATGACGTAGCCGTCAAGAGCCGATTCGACTGACTGCTTGTAAGCGTTGGACTTGTTGGTGTAAACCTCGGAAGCCTTGTTGTAGGGAAGATCGACAACAACAGGGGATTCCTTGCTTACGGTGATGCCCTCAGCCTTGAGAGCCTCGATAGCGATGTTGAGCTGCTCCTTGGCATTTTCAACATTGTACCATCCGTCGTAGCCGTCGCCCGAGCCGATGCCGTTATCCGCTTCGGGGTTGTAGACCTGGATCTTAACGCCGTCAGCGTCGAGCTGAGCCTGCATTACAACGCCGTAGGGAGTGCCTGCGTCGAAGGTGGTGGACTTGCCGTTGATGTCAACGGTTACAGCCTCTTCGAGGTAAACGAAGTTCCACGGAGTGTAAGCGTTACGCAGCGAAACATTCTTGAGCTCTTCGCCTACGGACTGAGCGTTGTAGGAGCCTCTGTCGAGAGCCATCGAAAGAGCGAGACGGAAGTTTGCGTTGTTCATAGCGTGGTAGGTGACATACTTCTGAGCATCGGTCTGGTTCGAGACGACCTTTGCGGTATCGTTTGCGTTTGCGAATGCAGCGCGGTTGATGTTGTAGAAGGATGCGTAGGTGGTAGCGTCGGTCGAGGAGGTGTAAGCGTACTCTGCGAAGGGATAGGTGGTATCCTGCTTTGCAAGCTCAACTGCGGTAGCGTTGAGACCGCAACCGTCGATAACGCCTGCCTTCATATCATTGTAAGCCTTGGTAGCATCGGTGCCGT
>CAYRKS010000081.1:2831-8311 GCA_964424855.1 uncultured Lachnospiraceae bacterium | reverse complement strand
CTCACGGTTCTCTCGAAGTCCTCGCTCGCCGACCCCGACGCGAATCGTCTCTGGAAGGAATACTATAAATCCATCGGCGAGACCTCGCTATTTTACGACTGCCGCACCGGTGACAGCCTCGACCGCATCGCACCCGCCATCCGCGATATCCTCGGCGAAAAGCTCGATCGCTACGAAGCCAAGGGGATGACCGGTCGCCGCCTGAAGGCGATGATCGTCGGGATACCGAACGTCGGAAAGTCCTCGCTGATAAACGCTCTTGCAAAGGGCAGCCGCGCCAAGGTCGAAAACCGTCCGGGCGTGACGCTGAACAAGCAGTGGATAACCACAACGCTCGGAGTCGATCTGCTCGATATGCCGGGTGTCCTCTGGCCGAAATTCGAGGATAAGGAGGTCGGCGAAAATCTCGCCGTCACAGGAGCGATAAAGGACGATATTTTGAACATAGAGGAGATTGCCTGCATCCTCACCGGAAGGCTTCGCAGAGTCGCGCCAGAAAAGCTCACAGCGCGCTACAAGCTGAGCTCGATCGAGGAGTATTCCGAGCTTGCCGATTACGAGCTTCTCGAGCTGATAGGACGAAAGCGCGGCTTCCTCGTCTCGGGCGGAGAGGTCGATCTCGAGCGCACCTCGAATATGCTCATAGATGAATTCCGCGCGGCAAAGCTCGGACGCATAACCCTCGAGCTGCCGCCAAAGCCCCGCACTGCCGATGAAGAGACGAAGAAAGGGAATGATTAAATGGACTGGACAATAGAAAATTCATATTTCGACAAGGGCTATAAGATCATCTGCGGCACCGATGAGGCGGGACGCGGTCCGCTCTGCGGTCCGGTAGTCGCGGGAGCCTGCATCCTCCCCGCGGGACTCGAGCTTCCCCACCTCGACGATTCGAAAAAGCTGACCGAGAAACGCCGTGAGGAGCTTTATGCCCTCATCCGCGAAAAGGCGGTAGCCTTCGCGGTCGCATCGGTATCGCCGGCGGAGATCGACGAATACGATATCCTGAACGCCTCCCAGCTGGCAATGCGCACGGCACTCAAAAAGATATCGCCGAAGCCCGATCTTCTGCTCGTTGACGGAAACATAGCGCGCGAATTTCCGCTCGATACCGTCACGATAGTCGGCGGTGACGGAAAATCCCCCTCGATCGCCGCAGCATCGATCCTCGCAAAGGTCACTCGTGACCGACTGATGGTTCGCCTTGACAAAAAATACCCGACCCTCGGGCTGGCAAAGCACAAGGGCTATCCGACCAAGGGACATTACGATGCACTGGCGGCTTACATGGATGAGCATGACGGCGAGATCCCCGATATCTACCGAATGAGCTTCCTCAAGAAGTTCCTCAAAAAGCGCGGATGATCGGCTCGACAAGGGAGCTGGGCGCAAGAGGCGAGGAGATCGCAAGAGAATATCTCGAAAACCAGGGCTTTAAGCTGCTCGGGCAAAATATCCGCGTCGATCACGATGAGATCGACCTTCTGGCGGATGACGGAGAAAATCTTCTTTTCGTCGAGGTAAAGACCCGAACCGCGTCTCAAGGCTCCTACGGTCGCCCCTCTCGCGCGGTCGATAGCAAAAAGCGTGAAAGAATACTCCGCTCGGCAAGCGAATATCTTCGCCGAAATCCAAGCCCGCATCCACCGCGCCTCGATGTCATCGAGGTCGTATTTCCCGCCGTACACCGCGACACACCGATAAGTCTCTCGCGTCTTATCCCGCTCAGCGTAAAGCATATAAAGGGCGCGGTAAGACTCCAAAAATGATCTTCACGGAGTTGATTTTCAATGTATCTTTCGGACCTTCACTGCGACACGCTCTACGAGGCACTGAAGCAGAACAAGAGCCTGATCTCGAACGATCTGTCGATCTCCTTCGAGCGTCTGAAGGAATATGAAAAATTCATACAGATAATGGCGGTCTGGAGCGATCCGCGCCCGACCGAGGATCGGATATTCGACCGATTTTTCGAAGCAAGGGCTCTGCTCGAAGCCGAGCTTTCGCGGATCGACGGCATATCGCTCTGCCGCTCGTCTGCCGAGCTGAAGGTCGCCGAGGCTGAGGGCAGGAGCGCGATTTTTCTTGCGGTCGAGGGCGGAAGACTGCTCTCGGATAAGCTCGAACGGCTCGAGCGGCTCCATGACGCGGGAGTCCGCTTTTTGACCCTCGTATGGGACGGAGTCTGCAAAATCGGCGGCGCATTCGATACAAGCGAGGGACTCACCGATTTCGGACGCTCGGTCGTAAAGCACTGCTTCGAGCTCGGGATAATCCCCGATCTCTCGCACGCCTCCGAAAAAATGTGCGCCGAGGTCATTGAGCTTTCGGGTGATTCGGGCAAGGTCTGCATAGCGACGCATTCGAACTCAAAAACCATATGCGACCACCGACGAAATCTCACCGACGAGCATTTTCGCGCGATCGTCTCGCTCGGCGGCATAGTCGGAATAAGTCTCGCGCCGATGCACCTCACCGAGAATTACCTCGAGAGCTGCACGGTCGAGGACATCGTAAGGCACATCGAGCATTATCTCTCGCTCGGCGGAGAAAGCAGCGTCTGCCTCGGCTGTGACCTCGACGGTGTTTCAAGGCTTCCGAGCGGGATAAAAACCGTCTCCGATCTGACTCTCATCGCCGAAAGGCTTGCACAGCTTGGATATTCGGATGCCCTTATCGGAAAGCTCTTTTATGCAAACGCACGAAATTTTATTTTCCACTGGATAAATTGAAAAAAGCGTGGTATAATAATATATACCGAGCCGATATACTCGGTACTTGCTCACCCGGCTCGAGCATGATATCGCCCGGATGAACGCTTGAAAACAAAAATCCGCCCGAGGCTTTTCGGGCAGCTATCACGGAGATTTACAAAAGAATGAACTACATAAGCACCAGAGGCGGCTCGGATAAGGCACTTCCCTCCGCCGCCGCAATAAAGCAGGGTCTCGCAAAGGACGGCGGACTCTTCATGCCGAATCAGCTCCCCAAGCTCGACAATCAGGACATCACCGAGCTCTGCGAAATGTCCTACCCTCAGCGCGCCGCATACATCCTCTCGCGCTACCTCGATGACTACACCTATGAGGAGCTGCTCGACGACTGCACCGAGGCCTATTCCAATGAGCGTTTCCCGGGCGGAGCCGCTCCGATCCACAAGCTCTCGGATGACAAATTCATCCTCGAGCTCTGGCACGGTCCGACCGCCGCGTTCAAGGATATGGCTCTCCAGATCATGCCCAAGCTCCTCTCCCGCTCGCTCGTAAAGACCGGTGAGGAGCGCACCGCTCTCATCCTCGTTGCCACCAGCGGCGACACCGGAAAGGCGGCTCTCGAGGGCTACCGCGATATCCCCGGAATAAAGATCGAGGTCTTTTACCCGGTTGACGGCGTTTCCGAGGTTCAGAAGCTCCAGATGGCGAGCCAGCTCGGCGAAAATGTCAAGGTCTACGCGATAAAGGGCAACTTCGACGATGCTCAGTCGGGCGTAAAGCGGATATTCGGCGACCGCGACTTTGCCGCCGAGCTTGACGCGGAGGGCGTTTTCCTCTCGAGCGCAAACTCGATAAACTGGGGCAGACTCGTTCCGCAGATCGTCTATTACATCTCCGCCTACTGCGACCTTATAAACGCGGGTGAGATTTACGCCGGAGAGATGATCAACGTCACCGTTCCGACCGGAAACTTCGGAAATATATTCGCGGCCTTCCTCGCAAAGAAGATGGGTCTGCCGATAAACCGTCTCGTCTGCGCTTCGAACAAGAACAACATCCTCACCGACTTCCTCACGACCGGTGTCTACGACCGCAACCGTGAGTTCTACACCACCATGTCCCCCTCGATGGACATACTCATCTCGAGCAATCTCGAACGCCTTCTCTACACGATGGCGGGCAGCGAGGCGACCGCGGATTACATGAAAAAGCTCGCTCAGACCGGACGCTATGAGATCGACTCCGACCTCAAGAAGAAGCTCGATGAGCATTTCACCGGTCTCTTCTGCGACTAAAACGCCACCTCGGCGCGCATAAAGAAGACCTTCGAGGAGTGCGAATATCTCATCGACCCGCACACCGCCGTCGGTCTCGACTGCGCCGAAAGATATATCGAAAACAACCGCGACGGTCTCAAGATGCTCGTGGCATCGACCGCAAGCCCCTACAAGTTCGCGGCGGACGTTTATTCCTCGCTCACCGGTAAGAGAGCCTCGACCGATCTCGATGCGCTCAGAGTCCTCACAGAGCTCACGGGCGCACCGATCCCCTATCCGCTCGTCGATATCGACAAGCGTGAGATACGCTTCAAGGATGTCATCTCGAAGGACGAAATGACCGACGTCGTAAAGAGCTTCTCGGTCGGGGAATAATAAAAGCCGATCAGTCGCCGTAGGGCTCGCCTATCGGTCTGAAGGTCGCGCATCGGGTCTCCGAGCTGCATTTTGCCGTGAGGCTCCCGATGCTCACCTGCGAGGCGGTGCAAAAATTGTCATCCGCGTGCCATATGCAGCCCTTCGCCTCGCAGCTTATACCGTTTATGTGCCGCGGCACACCGCTCTTCGGCACGAGATCATTGTCAAATATCGACATTCGATCACACATCCTTTCATCCTTTTTCAAGGATTATTCTTCCCCGCCGACCGCCTTATATTCCCCGGAGAAAAATTTTTGCCCGGACAGATCGCTTTTTTGGAGGTATAATGTCACTCTACGTTTTATCAGATACTCATCTTTCGACCGCAGACGATAAGCCAATGGATGTCTTCGGCGCGAGATGGACGGGCTATACCGAAAAATTAAGGCTGCGCTGGAACAAGCTGATAACTCCGAGCGATACGGTCGTAATCGCCGGAGATGTCTCGTGGGCAATGACCGACAGCGGCGCGGTGGGCGATCTGCGCTTTATCGAGCAGCTGAACGGTCAAAAAATAATCGGTCGCGGAAACCACGACTACTGGTGGACATCGATGAAAAAGCTGAACAGTCTCTGCGAGACCGAGGGGCTTTCGACTCTGCGCTTTCTCTACAATAACGCCTACGAGGTCGAGGATTTCATCGTCTGCGGCTCGCGCGGCTGGTACATCGATGAATCGAACCGCAAAATGCCGCGTGAGGCGGATTATCAGAAGATCGTCGCGCGCGAGGCGATAAGGCTCGAGCTGAGTCTTTCCGAGGCAAAAAAGCTTCAAAGCGTCGCCCTCGAGCGCGACGGACGGCTTCGCGAGATACTCGTTTTCCTGCATTTTCCGCCCAGCTTCAGAGGCTACGAATGCCCCGAGATAATCTCGGTGCTGAAAAAATTCGGGATAAAACGCTGCTATTTCGGTCATATACACGGCGTGTACGATGTCAGCCGATGCGTCGTTTCGGACGGGATAGCCTACACTCTCACCTCGGCGGATTTTCTCGATTTTTACCCGCTTCCGATCCTTCCCGCCGAATGAACCGCTTTTTTTGCTTCGAAATGGGATGTAAAAGTAAAAA
>CAYRKS010000081.1:0-2821 GCA_964424855.1 uncultured Lachnospiraceae bacterium | reverse complement strand
GACTTTACGCGAAAATATAGTAAAATATAAGGTAGCGTAAAAGCCAGAAATATTCTTTTTCGGTTTTTTCAGTCCGCAGCTCCGACCGGAGACTGCTCCTGCAACAGGAAATACTTAAAATTAAAATCGGACGCAGAGCCATTATTTTCTGCGCCATTATCTTTGGAGGATAACCATGAGCTTAAAATCTGTAAACAAACCCGAGACCAATGTTGTCGAAATCGTTTTCACCGCCGATAAGGAGACCTTTGACGCAGCCGTAAACCGCGCTTACAAGAAGCAGGTCGGCTCGATCACCGTTCCCGGCTTCCGCAAGGGCAAGGCTCCCAAGCACATCATCGAGAAGATGTACGGCAAGGGCGTTTTCTACGATGAGGCTCTCAACGATATCGTTCCCAAGGCTTATGAGGACGCAATGAAGGATCAGAGCTTCAACATCGTTTCCCAGCCCGAATTCGACGTTTCCGAGATCGGCGACGAGGGCGTAACCTTCACCGCTAAGTTCTATGTAAAGCCCGAGGTAGAGATCGCAGATTATGCGGGCATCGCAGTAACCAAGACCGTTCGCGAGGCTACCGACGATGAGGTCAACGCAGAGCTCGAATCCACTCAGAAGCGCAACTCCCGCCAGATCGAGATCACCGATCGTGCGGCTCAGGACGGAGATATCACCGTTATCGACTTCGACGGCTATGTCGATGACAAGCCCTTCGACGGCGGCAAGGCTGAAAAGTACAACCTCACCCTCGGCTCCGGCTCCTTCATCCCCGGCTTTGAGGAGCAGATCGTCGGCAAGAGCATCGGCGATGAGTTCGATGTAAACGTAACCTTCCCGACCGACTACCATGCGGCAGAGCTCGCAGGCAAGCCCGCAGTCTTCAAGGTAAAGCTCCACGAGATCAAGTTCAACGAGCTTCCCGCACTTGACGACGAGTTCGCAAAGGACGTTTCCGAATTCGATACTCTCGATGAATATATAGCTGACGTAAAGGCAAAGATCAATGAAAGATACGCAGCTCAGGCAAACAGCGAGGTCGAGGAGCAGCTCATCTCGGCTCTCATCGAAAAGCTCAACGCAGAGATTCCCGAGCCGATGATCGTAACCGAGACCGAGAACTTCGTCCGTGACTTCGACAATCGTCTCCGTATGCAGGGTCTCGACCTCAACACCTACTTCAAGTACACCGGTCTCGACCTCGACGCAATGAGAAAGCAGATGCGTCCGCAGGCTGAGCGTCAGGTAAAGACCCGTCTCGCTCTCGAAAAGATCGCCGAGCTTGAGAACATCGTTCCCACCGAGGCTGACATCAACGAGGAGTACGAGGGCATCGCAAAGGCATACAACCTCGAGCTGGACAAGGTAAAGGAAATGGTTGACGAGAAGATGGTCAAGGAAGACGTTGCAGTCAAGAAGGCCGTTGATTTCGTTAAGGAAAAGGCAGTTGTCACCGAAAAGGCTTACGATCCCAACGAGACCGCCGCTTCGGAGCATTCCGACGACGATATCGTTAAGATCGAGGAATAAGATCAACGCATAAAAAACAGAATTGGGCGGTCTTTTGGTCGTTTTATCGCGGCTGAGTGCCGCCCAAAGCGTTCTGTATTTTTCGTCTAATTTTCAAAAAATATGGAGGTCTTTATGGCATATGTACCAATGGTAGTCGAGCAGACCCTTCGCGGCGAACGCTCCTACGATATATATTCGCGGCTTCTGAACGACCGAATCGTTTTTCTTTCGGATGAAGTAAACGATCAGACCGCGTCGCTCGTCGTCGCACAGCTCCTTTTCCTCGAGGCTCAGGACCCCGATAAGGATATCTCGCTCTATATAAACAGCCCCGGAGGCTCTATCTCCGCAGGCATGGCGATCTACGACACGATGAATTTCATAAAGTGCGATGTTTCCACCATCTGCATCGGTATGGCGGCAAGCATGGGCTCCTTCCTCCTTTCTGCCGGCGCGAAGGGCAAACGCTTCGCACTTCCCAATGCGGAGATCATGATCCACCAGCCGCTTCTCGGCGGTCTCCAGGGTCAGGCCTCCGACATCAAGATACACGCCGATCACATCATCCGCATCCGTGAGCGTATGAACCGCATTTACGCCGAGCAGACCGGAAAATCGGTCGAGCAGATCGAACGCGACACCAACCGCGACAACTACCTCACCGCCGACGAGGCGTGTGAATACGGTCTTGTCGATAAGGTCATTTCGAAGCGCGACTGACGATCGAGGTCTTAAAAGAAATGCCTACGAACAACAATAAAAACAACAATCTGAGACGCTGCTCCTTCTGCGGACGCACCTAAAATCAGGTCGAGTTCCTGATCCCCTCGCCCACCGGCGCGATGATCTGCGACAACTGTATCGATGCCTGCAACCAGATAATCTACGACCACGACCGCCTTATGAGCGAAAGCGAGCTTGACGAGCTCACCCTCGAAACTCTGCCGAAGCCCATGCAGATAAAGTCCATGCTCGATGAATATGTCATCGGTCAGGATGCCGCAAAAAAGGTGCTTTCGGTCGCGGTATATAACCACTACAAGCGCATTCTCAGTCTCCCCAAGACCTCCGCTCAAAAGGGACGCAAGGGCAAAAAGTCCGATGAAGCTCCCAAAAGTGATGATGTTGAGATACAGAAGAGCAATGTCCTTCTCATCGGCTCGACCGGTGTCGGAAAGACCTACCTCGCTCAGACCCTCGCAAAGGCACTCAAGGTTCCCTTCGCGATCGCCGATGCCACCACCCTCACCGAGGCGGGCTATGTCGGCGAGGATGTCGAAAACATCCTCTTAAAGCTCATTCAGGCGGCTGATT
>CAYRKS010000080.1:0-8348 GCA_964424855.1 uncultured Lachnospiraceae bacterium | reverse complement strand
GGTGAAAATTTGCACCGAGCTGGGATTCTCAAATGTCGAGATCTTCATGAACAGCTTTTCGGAGCTTGAAAAGCCCTATCTCACGCGGTTGAAGCAGCTCTGTACCTCGAATCGGGTCAAGGTGACCTCGATACATCCCTTCACCTCGGGCTATGAATATATGCTCTTTTTCTCGGCATATGAAAAAAGAGCCGCAGATTCCTGCGGAATGTATCGAAAATATTTCTCGGCTGCCGCCGAGCTCGGAGCGGATTTTGTGGTATTTCACGGAGATTCACTGCGTGCGCCGTTTATCGGGCTTGAACGCTATACCGAGGTTTACGCAATGCTCGCCGAGACGGCAAAAAGCGAGGGAGTTACCCTCGCGCAAGAGAATGTTTCGGCGGCACACAGCGGATCGGCGGAATTTATCTCCTCGCTCAGAAAATACCTTCCCGATATCAGCTTTGTTCTCGACATAAAGCAGGTGCTTCGCGCGGGACAGACCCCGGAGGCTATGATCGGCGCGATGGGCGATCGAATAAAGCATATACATATAAACGACTGGTGCTTCAACGGCGGAGAGGGACGCGAGGACAGCTGCCGACTCCCCGGAGCGGGCGAGCTCGATCTCGGCGGTATAGTCAAGATGATCGAGGACATCGGCTATGACGGCAGATATATGATCGAGGTCTACCGCAAAAATTTTACCGAGCTGTCAGACATCACCGCCGCCTTCAAGCATATCGTCGGGCTTTGATCCGATATCTGCGATCGGCTCGGTTATACTCAGACCTTCGCCCGAGATCAGCCTTTCAAAGCAATCGGAGACGAAGTTCTCAGAGGCGCGAAAGCCGTCGAGCTTAAGATATCGTATCCTGCGGTAATTGTAGGTGGAAAGCGGACGGTCGAGCGCGTTATCGCTGTGCGCCGAGACGAGATAACCGCGCCTTGAATATCCCGTGACGATCAGAGTGTGATAAAAATCTCCCTCATTTCGTCCGAGCTGAATAATATCACCCGGCAGCAGCTCTGCCGCCCCGATCTCATGTGCAAACGGTCCTATGCCGTTTCCGACAGGAGACTCAGGGGCGGCATTTTTTATTAGAAAGTTATATAAAAATTCAACTCCGGTCCAAGCGGCGGCGCGTTCCTCGGGAGAGATATAATACCATCCGAAGGTAGGCGTAAAGTTCATCGTACAGCAGCCGGCGAGTATACACTGCGAAACGAAGCTCGTGCAGTTCCCGCCCTTTCCGGTAAAATCGTAAAAAAGCGGATTTCGTCCGAGTGCCCAGCGGCGCGCGTAGGCAACAGCCCTTGCGCGGTTATATTCATATATCGTCGTTTCAAAAAGCATTACAGATCACCAAAGCCTTTCGAAAATGGATTTGAGCGTGATATATTCTATTCCGCATAGGATCGAAATATTAGCCTCATTGCAATGATTTTTGCACAAACGTGCATTTTCATTTTAACAAAAATCCTTTCGCCGTCTATATGCACAAAAATGCTTTTCGATTTTATGCAACACAACGTTTTTTTTGAACCTTGTCGAAATGACTTGATTTATTCGGGACAATATGTTATAATAAATAAACAGAGCATTTTAATTTCGGAAGGCAGGCAAATGAAAGAGATCGATCGTGAGATCAAGGCTAAAATAGCAGCAAGCTATGATGCCATATATTTGTACTGCCGTTACAATTTATATTCTTCCGATAAAGCACCGGATGTCACGCAGGATATATTCTGCGCGTTTGTCGAGGAATATGAGACTATGAGGCGGCGATAAGAAAGCGAATATCGAGACTCAAGCAAAAAGTGCTGAAAATCATCAGAATGCTGCTGTATACATTGATAATTCTGTAGAAAATCAAAAAATATTGTCACAAATGCAAATTTTCCCGACTATATATTATGTCAAGGCAGTTATCGTCGGGAGGTGATGTGCAGCGAAAAATGAGAAAGGAGGTAAAGCTTTGAAGGATAGCATTTCGGTCGAAGAAACAATTGAATATCTCAACCGTCGTATAAACAATGAGCTGGAAAAGCCGCAGGACGCACAAGACACACGGCTTTTGGGCAGATGCTCGGAGCTACTCGGTACACTTTCCTCACTTGTGCGCGAGGATCCGGAGTCCTACAGGCGACTTAAGGCGCGTCATATGCGTAAATTCAAGCGGATAATAAGAAACAGAAGCTTTTTGAGAGATCTTCGCAGCTTTATGCGGGTTAAAGGGCGTGTTGCGGCGGCATTTGCCGCAGTCATTATGGTATTCGGCATCGGCACTATGGCTTATAATGGCGTGACCTTTGATCAGCTGCTTGACCTTGCCAAGGATAAATTCGGAGATATCAAGGCGGGTATCGGGTATAATATCGGCGATACTACGATAACTTTGCTGGATCAGAATATCACAGAATATACTTCGGTAAAAGAAGCTGTTGAGGCAGAAGGGCTGGATATATATTACCCGGCATGGCTTCCGGATGGAGTGAGGATCAAATCTGTAACAGTCAGCCGAGAGGAGGATATGTGTTGTATTTACTATGTTCTTCATCCCAACATAGATACTATGACTGTATCGTTGGAATTAAATAAAACGGATAGAGCATATGAGAATTATGACAGTTATGAAAAGATCATTATAGGAGATTATGAAGTATATGCAGCATACTTCGACGAAAAGTATTATGCCGTTTTCAATATAGGTGAAAACGAATATTCGATCACTGCTGAAGACAAAACTAGCCTGAAAAAAATTATTTCAGGCTTAACGAAAGGATGATTTTATGAAAATCAAAAAAACAATCGCAGCGATAGGACTTGCCCTTTTAATGGCTGTGCCGGTATCGGCTGAAAATCTTGGAACCATGTCAAGGATGATTGCAGTTGATGCAACAGCAATTCGAAACGAGGCAAAAATATGTTCTCTCAAATCAAATAGTTCGCTGGAACCATATGGTTTGCAATGTACACTATTCGGTCATAAGTATCAGGCGAGCTACTTTGATACAATAACTCACAGGGTTCGCACACAAAAACCTCGATGCAAAAAAGGAACATATAAGAATGAGGTGTGTTCTGTTTGCAATGATTCTGTAGCAACTCTCATATCGGAAAAATTTATCGACTGCTGTGACTGATAAAAAAATTCAAAAAAATTTTGAGTTTTTTTGTCACAAAATCGTTTTTTTCCAACTATATATACAGAGAGATAAACAGAGTAATCTGTTTATTGATCATAATATGTTCTGACGAGAACATATTATAAAAAAATAAGCACCGAATGTGAAAATGACGTCTATCAGCATTTAGGTGTGTAGGAAAGTAGGTGAGTCCAGTGCAGAACGATCATTTGAAGTAACAAATTCAAAGCTTCATAATAAGCAGAAAGGATGATATTAACTATGAAAAAACAAACGCCTTCGCAGCTGCGACGGCAATCGTCGCGACACTTTCGATAGCTCTCTACGCTGTCGGAAACGAGCAGATCACTGCGCTGATTAACCGCGAGCTTACCATAAGCTTTGGCGGAGAGAAGCAGCAGATGCTCAACGAGATCGGTGAAACGGTATATCCGATTTCATATGAAGGAACTACCTATCTGCCTGTACGGGCGATATGCAATCTGTTCGATATTGATATCACGCGGGATCGGTGTCAATGCCTTTGCCGAGTGCCATCAGCTCAAGAAGGTAACGCTTGATTCCGAGCTGACACAGGAGGTTGTCGTTGAGGACGGCGCGTTTGCTTATTGCGAAGCTCTTGAGAGCTGTGACCTTGTCGGTTCTGAAAACGTCGAATTCAAGAACGATGTTTTCATCGGAACGCAGCTTCAGGGCTGAAGCTGAAAAATGACTGTTAATTTCAAATTTCGATCGATTTGAAGATATAATATATACTCAAAAGAAAGGACTAAAAAAATGAAACCACGCGCAAAAATTTTCTCGGCGGTGCTGCTTTCGGCGGTATTGCTCGCCTCCTGCGGCGAAAAGAATTACTATACTCCATTCCTCGCCGAGCTGCTCAAGCTTGATCCGGAAACCACCGTGATAAGCTCAGAACAGCTTGATGGAGTGACCTCTCTTGCAATACACGGTAACTGCACGGAGGTAAATCCGAATAAGATATCGTATGCGTTTGGAAGAAACGGATATTTTTGGGGCGGCGAGGAGAAGAGCTGGGACGAGCATTTTGACGGTGGTTTCGATGATATTGCGGGCTTTGAAAAGCTTACCGAGCTTTCGATCTGCTATAATCCGCAGCTCGACAGTATAAAGTTCCTTTCTAAAATGACCGAGCTAAAGTCGTTGACCATAGAAATGGGCTGCTTTACCGACCTGTCTCCGATCAAAAATTGCAAAAAGCTCGAATATCTCAAGCTGGTCGGCATAAAAGAGCTGAGTGATATTTCGGCTCTGTCGGAGCTTACGAATTTGAAGAGGCTTACGATCTCCGGATGTTCGGTAAAGGATATCCAGCCGCTTTCGGGACTCACCGAGCTCAGCAATCTTGAGATCACCTTCAATTACTCGGATGTCGAAAATCTTGAGGTCATAGGCGGTCTTACGAAGATATCGTATCTTTCGCTTATCTGTCCCAATATTGATATCTCGTTTTTGAAGGACTCCGAGCATAGGTTGGAGTCGCTGACTATCGGCGGTGGAAAGCTCGACCTCTCGACGCTTTCGGGCAGAACCGATATATACAGCATGAGAATAGAGAATGCTGAAATAACCGATCTTTCACCGCTCGAGACCTTCAACGAAAACGCGACCATTACCATCAGCAATTCAATTATCCCCGAGGGTGTGGAAAACATCGACAGGAAAATCTCGGTCAGCGAGAGTCTGCCGAGCTATATGTTCTTCTGGGAGCTTGAATGAGCGGAAATAGGATACTTAAGCTTGCGGTTGAAAGGAGCAGAAAATGAATACTGTCGGAAAGCTCATAATGACGGCTATGCTCATATCGCTCACGCTCGGTGCTACAGCCTGCGAGTCGCAGAGCTTTGATTATACAAGAGTGAGACCCGAAAGTCGGGAATGGGTGGATTCGAAGATCGCGGATTACAATGAGAGGGTCGGAAAGGTATTTGAATCAGACTGCGATCACGATTACAAGGCGATGGGTATAAGCAGCTTGGACATCTTTAGATACAACGATGAGCTTCACAAGCTGTCCTGCCCGCTCTGCCATGAGGTCTTGGAATATGAGCCGCATTATGAAAAAAGTCAAGGGGTGTCAAGCGGCGCGTTGTCAATGTCCGATGGCACAAAGTGCGATGTCATCACCTCGATATGCGAATGCAGATCACATTATCAGGTGATAATACGAAAGTCGCAGAGCTGAATTTTCTTCGAAGGGAGTACTTTAACAATGAAGAATGACAGAATACTCAGCCTGTGCGGATACAGCTTTAAGACTCTGTTTCGAAGCTTTTGGAGCTTTGCGGTACTGCTGATCGTCGAAGCGGTCGGATTATATCTTCTGACCACCTCAATGCTCTTGTACAAATGCTCGGGAAATGTTGTCAGTGCGACGGCACTGCCATACAGCGGCTGGTATATAGCTTCGGATGAGGAGTCGGAGGAGGCGATACTCAACGGCGAGTTCGTAGCGACCAATATGAAAAGTATGTGGGAGCTGCTCTATGCGCACGAATGCGTTGAGGATATGGTGTATTCTATGCAGAGCAGCTATTCCACCGATATAAAGCTGATAAAGCTCTATGATAAGGAGAGAACCGAAAAAGCTCCGGTCACGATAACCTTTTCAAGCGAACCGGAATCGGATTTCAGAAACGGAAAAAGCATACTGATAAAGGGGCGGCATATAGTCAGGGGAGACGAAAAATGTGTTATAATAAGTGACGAGGTTGCAGAGCTGAACGGGCTTTCGGTCGGTGATAAAATAAAGCTCGGCGGCAGTGAGAGCGGCTACAAGATCGTAGGTATATATACAAGTCTTAAGACCGATGCTGCGATATCGACCTATGAGGATATCCCGTCAAATTTCATCTATCGTTCGAATTCCGGAATAGAATACAGCTCGAGAGATTATGACACGATGGTAAAATTCGCAGATGGAATGGACAAAAAATCGATAGAGGAGTTCGCCGATTACATAAGCAATTTCCCGTACTGGTTCGGAAAGAAGATATCCTTTCTCTCGGTCGATGAGGTGAACCGAAGCGGAAAGGGAGGAGTCAGCGCGGTATACAATATCACCTTCACTCTCAGCATAATGATCTGCATAACAATGATGTTCGTTATCGGAATAGTGGTTTATTATCACATATTGTCAAGGCAGAAGGAGATCGGAATGCTGCGGACAATAGGAGAAAAGCGGATATCGCTGATATTCCTCATCGAGCTGCTGCTTACGACTCTGTTCGCGGCTCTGATCGGCTCGACCGCCGCCTGCCTTACCTCAAGAAGCATCGCGTCGAAGGTATTTGCTCTTGTAAACGATCTCCTCAGCACCTCGAATCTCAATAACACAAATTCGTCCGGGATAAACAGTGTAATATCGAAGCAGCAGATGACTATCGAATATATGACGGCAAAGGCATATCTTTCGGTCTCTGCGATCTGCACGGCAGCGGCTTTTGCGGCGGTGATAATCGTGACGCTGATATTTATAAGACGCTCAAAGCGGATATCTCCGATCGAAGTAATGGGGAGACAGTAAAATGCGGTATATCATCAGAAATATAATCAGAACTCCGCGCCGTTCGCTTTCGGTCATGATCGGAATAATGGTCGTTGTGTTTGTCTGCGGCTTCGGACTCAGCATAAAGCTTCAAAATGAGCGTATGCTCGAGGAAATAAACGAAAGAACGGTCGTTGAGGTGACTGTAACGCAAAAAACGGTGACGAGTGAGCGCGGAGAATACATCTTCAACAATCATCCGATACTCATCTCGGATATCAGGACTGCCGCGGAGCTTCCCGAGGTGAAAAGCTGTAATTTCACCTTTCAGCCCGCAAACGGATATTTCAATATGTACGAGATGAATCTCGATCTCGACAGCCTTCTCAAGGATGCGGATGAATATGTCTTAAAGGGCGAAAAATATCTCGATACCTTCGCTGTTGTCGGAGTGAACGATATTTCGCTCATGTATGAGGACCTCGAAAATCTCTTTGAACCCGAATCGGACAAGGCAGAGGCGGTGATAACAAAGGATATTGCCGATATACACGGGCTTAAGGTCGGAGACGAGGTGAATATACCTGAGTACCCTCCGATCCTCGTGAAGGAGATAATCGAATCGGATGAACGCGGTGAGATACTGTATGTCCCTATCGGATTTATCGAAAGGCTCGGCTATATAAAGCAGAATGTGCAGGATCTGAGCGTTTCCTGCTTCAAGGTTAAATTCATTATGAATTCGCCGGATGCTGCACAGAGCTTTATAATGAAGGCACAGCAGCGCGGAGCCTTTGACAACAAATGGTTCTATCTCGAGGCGAACGATTCGAATTATAAGGTCGAGACCTCGCGTATGAAAATGCTCAGCACGATAATCGAGGTTTTGGTCATTGGAGCTATAATCGCCGGTATGGTCATAATTGCCGGAGTCTGCGCACTTCATATTCGAAGCAAAAAGTACGATATTCACACGCTGCATCTGCTCGGAATACGTCCGGGAAGGATAGTTAAACTCAATTTCGGTGAGCTTTTGACGCTGGCTATATTGGGTACACTTATCGGCAGTATATTTGCGGCGGTCGTATGCAGCATACTTGGATACAGCTTCGTGATCACACTTGAGCTGATCCTTCTCGCGGTCGGCATGATCGCTCTTTGCAGTCTTATCTCGAGCCTGCTCTCGCTCATAATGCTCCGAGACGAAGCGGGCAAATAACTTTTGCGAAAGGAAAAACTATGTCAGCATTATTGGAAATCAGGGATGTCAGCTATGATTATATGCTCAAGAACATCGTCACTCACGCCGTTCGAAACGTCTCGGCAGAGTTTGAACAAGGCTCGTTTTATACGATCTCGGGTCGCTCCGGCTCGGGAAAATCCACGTTGCTTTCGCTTATTTGCGCGCTGAATCGTCCGATCTCGGGAGACATAATTTATGATGGAAACAGCATTTTGTCGCTCAATCCCGATGACTATCGCCGAAAGCACCTCGGTATAATTTATCAGTCCTTCTATCTTTTTCCCCAGCTCAACGCACTCGAAAACGTGATGCTGCCGATGGAATTTGACGGTCAAAGGGAGGGCAGAGACGAACGTGCGAAGGAGCTTTTGCTGCGTGTCGGTCTCAATGAATCGCACATGAAAAAGCGTCCGGATCAGCTTTCGGGCGGTGAGCAGCAGAGAGTTGCGATAGCTCGTTCGCTTG
>CAYRKS010000079.1:3455-8390 GCA_964424855.1 uncultured Lachnospiraceae bacterium | reverse complement strand
ACGCACCCTGTTTGATGAGGCACAGCCTAACGCCGACGCAGAAAGAAGCCTTGACATTCGGGAGCGGCGACACGCTGCGCCGCCGACGCACCCTGTTTGATGAGGCACAGCCTAACGCCGACGCAGAAAGAAGCCTTGACGCTCGGGAGCGGCGACACGCCGCGCCGCCGACGCACCCTGTTTGATGAGGCACAGCCTAACGGCGACGCAGAGGGAAGCCTTGACGCTCGGGAGCGGCGACACGCCGCTTAGCGGGAGACTATGCCGCCCTTTTCGTCGAGCTCAACGATCGGATTGTAACGGTGAGGACAATTGGTCGGAGTCGAAATGACAAGCTCCTTCGGTGCTGCCCAGTGTACCGCATTAGTCAGAATCTTCTGAACGTAAGGATTGTGGAACGCACCGTAGGTCTCGTGACCGGGCTGGAAGTAGAATATCTTGCCTATGCCGCGATAGAAGGTGCAGCCGCTTCTGAAGATGTTTCCGCCCTGGAACCAGCTTGCAAATACAAGCTCGTCGGGCTGGGGGATTCTGAAGGGCTCTCCGTACATCTCCTAGATGCCGAGATCGAAGTACTCGGGAATGCCGCGTGCGATCTCGTGCTGCGGAAGAAGATTCCATACGATCTCGCGCTGATCGTCACCCCAAGAGAGCTGACCGGAGGTTCCGACGATCGAACGGAAGGGCTTCGACATATGTGCCGAGTGCATTCCGATAAAGCCCATGCCGCAGTCGTAAACGCGATTTCTGATCTTCGCTACGAGCTCGTCCTTGACCTCCTCGTGGGCCATATGACCCCACCACATGAGAACATCGGTGTCGTTGAGAAGCTCATCCGGAAGACCCTGCTCGGGATCGTCGAGAGTTACGGCGCGAACCTCAAGCTCGGGATCCTTTTCGAGAAATTCCTTAACGGTTCCGTGAATTCCGTTCGGATACATAGCCTTTGCGGCGGCATTGGACTTTTCATGGCGTCCTTCGTTCCAGACTGTTACCTTGATCTTATCAGACATGATTTTTTCCTCACTTTATGTAAAAAAGAAAATAGAATTTTGGGTCTCCCGTTAAATTTCGGAAGCCCACATATATTATGACACATTTTCGGTGAAATGTCAACACCTTTTCTGAAATTTATAATGAAAATTCTTTTAATGAGATTTAGTTACAATTTGTGTATTGATTTCTTTTGCAAAGGATGGTAAAATAATAAGATGGAAATGATCTAAGCAGGGAGGCTTGCGCTTGAAGCGGAAATATCGAAAAAAATATCTCAAGAGCTTTACCGGACGGCTCATCGTGACCGCGTTTTTTGCCGCGCTGCAAATAATCGGCTTTATCGCCGCGGTCGTTGTGCTCGGCTCGTCGTTCATCTGGGTGTATTCGGCACTCAATATCGTGAGCCTCTTTGTCGTCGTTCTGGTAGTCAATCGCCGCCAGAATCCCGCGTATAAGCTCATTTGGTCGATAATGATACTCGCCTTTCCCCTTTTCGGAGGGCTTATGTACCTCGTTGCCTCGCTGCAATCCTCGACCTATAAATTCAAAAAAAAGGCTGCGGCGGCGCATTCGGCGGTCGCACCCTATATGGTGCAGGATCGGCGGATAACCGATGAGCTGCGAGCCTCCTCGCGCACGAGCGCGTCTCATGCAACCTACCTCTCTGTAAACGCCGGCTTCCCGCTCTATAAAAATACCCAAGCCGTATATCTCCCGAGCGGAGAGGCGAAATTCGAATGCCTCAAAAAAGAAATAGCCGAGGCGAAAAGCTTTATCTTCCTCGAATATTTCATAATCCAGGAGGGTCTCATGTGGGATACGATCCTCAAGCTCCTTATCGCAAAGGTCAAGGAGGGCGTTGAGGTTAGGCTCATATGGGACGGCATGGGATGTATGTCCACTCTCCCGAAAAACTACGATAAGATACTCGAGGGACTGGGTATAAAGGTCATGATCTTCAATCCCTTTATGCCGCTGGCGACAGTTATACAGAATAACCGCGACCACCGAAAGATCGTCGTTATCGACGGAAGGGTCGCCTTCACGGGCGGAATAAATCTCGCGGACGAGTATATAAACCTCTACGATAAGTACGGTCACTGGAAGGATTCGGCGGTCATGCTCAGGGGAGACGCGGTAAAGAGCTTTACTATGATATTCCTCGAAAACTGGTATATCTCGAAGCCGATCGATAAGGATATTTCCAAATATATCGCACCGAGCTTTTCGGAGGATCGGTCTGCCTCGGGCTATTGTCAGCCCTATGCCGATTCGCCGCTCGACGGTGAGAGCGTCGGCGAGCTGACCTACTTCAGCATGATAAATAAGGCGAAGGATTATATCTACATCACAACGCCCTATCTCATACCCGACAACGAGCTTGTCACCGCGCTCTGCCTCGCCGCAAAATCGGGCGTGGACGTGCGTATAGTTACCCCGCATATCCCCGACAAAAAATATGTCTTCACCGCCTCGCGCTCCTTTTACGGAGTTCTTATCGACAGCGGAGTCAGGATATACGAGTACACGCCCGGCTTTATACATCAAAAGACCTGTGTCTGCGATGACCGCATGGCGGCGGTCGGCTCGATAAATCTCGATTACCGCAGCCTCTATCTCCACTTCGAGTGCGGAGCGATGCTTTACGACTGCGAGGCGGTGCTCGAGGTCAAGCGGGATTTTCTCGGACTTTTGAAGGTCTCGGAGGAGATCACTCACGAAAAATACCGCAGAATAAAGCGTCGGCACGCGCTCGAAATGAGTGTGTTAAAAATACTTTCTCCGCTGTTTTGAGCGGCGGAAGCTTTTAAGGATGGACTTTTATAAATCATGGATAGAAAATACAAGCGGCTGCTTTCGAATACGGCGATAATCGGAATGGGAACGATCGCGTCGAAGCTCATCGTCTTTTTGCTCGTTCCGCTCTATACCGCCTGCCTCTCTCCGGCGGAATATTCGGCGGCGGACATAATAACCCAGAGCGCGAATCTCCTTATGCCGATAATGGCTCTCGGTATATGCGAAACGGTCTTCCGCTATACGCTCGACAAAAATCTCAACCGAAAATGCGTGCTTACCACCGGCTTTGCCGTGAATCTTCTCGGTACACTTATAATACTGATACTCTTTCCGCTGCTGAATTCCTTCGAATATTTCGAGGGGTATATGTGGATAATCGTGCTTTATACCTTTGCGGCGAATATCCACTCGCTCTTTGCGCAGTATATCCGCGCGAGAGGGATGACGACGCTTTTTGCGGTTCAGGGAATAATCGGAACCTCGATAGTTATCGTTCTCAACATACTCTTTCTCGTCGTTTTCAAGCTCTCGGTCATCGGCTATGTACTCAGCACGGTGATCTCGGATATCCTGGTCTCGCTGCTGCTCTTGTGGCTGGTTCGGCTCGATTATGCCATAAGACCGAAATATTTCGACTATTGGCTGATGCGCGATATGCTCGCTTACAGCCTTCCACTCATACCGACGACGATATTCTGGTGGATCGTGAACGTGTCCGACCGCT
Organism: uncultured Lachnospiraceae bacterium; assembly: GCA_964424855.1. GTDB lineage: Bacteria > Bacillota > Clostridia > Oscillospirales > CAG-272 > Flemingiibacterium. Next base: position 4,870 of record CAYRKS010000079.1, on the reverse strand, counting down.
TTATGATAAACGGTATGCTCGGCGCGGAGATCAACGGTCTGTACGGCGTTGCCTTCAAGATACCGACGATACTCATACTGCTGTCGGGAATGTTCATCGAGGCGTGGCAGTTTTCGGCGGTCACGGAGCGCGATCTTTCGTCAAGACGAACTCACGCCGCCTTCTTCGGAACGGTATTCGACAGCTTTCAGGCACTGATGTTCATCTGCGCGGCGGGACTCATAGCCTTTTCAAAGGTGCTGGCGCGGATAATGTTCAGCGATGCCTACTATGAGGCGTGGCGTTATATGCCTTTGCTCATAATGGCGACCGTCGCGTCAAGCCTTGTCACCTTTATGGGAAGCGTTTATCTTGTCGATAAAAAGAGCATCCAGTCCTTCGTCACCTCTGCGGTCGGCGCGGGAACGAATGTGATACTGAATCTCATAATGATACCGACGCTCGGTGCGAACGGCGCGGCACTCGCGACGCTTGCGGCGTATGTTGTCGTTTTTATCATCCGCGCAAAGAATACGCGCCGCTTCATAAGCTTCAACATACACGAGAAAAAGCTCCTTGCGAACACGCTTGTTATCGGGCTTCAGACGGTCTTCATGATCTTCGAGCTTCAGGGCTGGGTCGTGATACAGATAATCGGCATATTTATGATCCTTGCGATGAATTTCATGCCGATACTTCGCGGCGCGATGAAGGTTCTGAGACGCTGAGGCTCATGGCGAAAAAAATCGAAAAAACGGAAATTATAACACTCGGCTAATTTTGAGTTCATGACGAGTTAATAATATTGGTATAGAATTTACATATGGAAAAGCTTGATTACAAGGTCGCACTCGCGCCGATGGCGGGAGTCACCGACCACTCCTTTCGCACCGTCTGCCGTCTGCACGGTGCTCAGTTCACCTACACCGAGATGCTCTCGGCAAAGGCTGTCCACTACGAGGACAAAAAGACGGCGATACTCGGCGAGCTTTTTGACGACGATGCTCCGATCGCCGTTCAGATATTCGGAAGTGAGCCCGAGATAATGGCGGAATGCGCTTTGAAGCTTTCGGAGGGCACCTACAAGCACTGCCGAAATTCAAACCGCCCGGCGGTCATCGATATAAACATGGGCTGTCCCGCACCGAAGGTCTCGAACAACGGCGACGGCTCGGCATTGTTAAAGGAGCCGAAGCTCGCACAAAGGATCGTCCGCGCCTGCGTCGATGCGGTAAAGCTGCCGGTCACGGTAAAAATGCGTATCGGCTGGGACGAGTCCTCGATCTGCGGAGTCGAGTTCGCAAAGGGACTTGAGGCGGCGGGAGCCGCCGCGCTGACCGTTCACGGTCGAACGCGCGAGGGCAGATTTTCCGCGCCGATAAATTTCGACGAGCTGAGAAGGATAAAGGAAGCCGTCTCGATCCCGGTGGTCGCCA
>CAYRKS010000079.1:0-3445 GCA_964424855.1 uncultured Lachnospiraceae bacterium | reverse complement strand
ACGGCGAGATATTCACGGCTGCCGACGCGCTTCGTATGCTCGAGCGCACCGGCTGTGACGCGCTGATGCTCGGGCGCGGAGCCATGGGAAATCCCTGGCTCTTCGATGAGATACGCTGTGCGCTCGAGGGACGCGAATTTACGCCTCCGAGCGAGGGTGAGCGGATCGACACGGCACTCTTCGAGCTGCGTATGCGCATTGCCGAAAAGGGAGAGCGCATCGGAATATGCGAGTCGAGAAAGCTGCTTGCGTGGTATCTCAAGGGCATACGCGGTGCCGCGGCGGTGAGAGGGGTACTCAACTCCGCGCTGACCTATGCCGAGGTCGAGGCGGCACTGAAAAGCAGTATTGAAGGGGTCTGAGCCTCTTTGAGGTCAAAGTATGTAAAAGGAAAGGGGGAAGGAGCTTGAAAAACAATGATGAATCGGAGGCTTCGCTTGTCCGTGCGGCGGCGCACGGGGATCAGGCGGCTTTTTCCGAGATCGTGCGGCTTTATGAGCGGCTGGTCTACAACACGGTGAAGTCCAAGGTGCTTCAAAGTGAGGACGCGCTCGACCTCTCTCAGGAGGTCTTCATAAAGATCTGGCGTTCGCTCCCGACCTGGCGCGGAGACTGTCGGCTATCGACCTGGATATACAAGGTCGCGCTGAACACCTCCTTCGATTTCCTGCGCAAAACGACCATCGACACCGATCCGCTCGACCGCCGAAGCGATGAGGACGACCGACCGCTCGAGGTCGCGGACACCTCGCTCGATGCTTCACCCGAGGAAAGGCTCGAGCAGAGCGAGACGACACGTGCGGTTCGCCGAGCCATAGCGAAGCTTCCCGACGATCAGCGTGAGGTAATAATGCTCCGCGACATCGACGGCTATTCCTACGAGGAGATCGCGGATATGCTCTCTCTCGGGATCGGCACGGTGAAATCGCGGCTCAACCGCGCGCGAAAGCGTCTCAGGGAGATAATCAGGGAGGAAGGCGGCTTCTTCCGATGAAAAGCCGGGTCGAAAAAATATTTTTGTGATTTTTTGAAAAAACGGGAACATATTTTCGATCGGTACGTCTAACCATACATAAGGATAAAATTTTGATATCGTGGGGGATATTATTTTGAAGCTGAAAAGTGAGAATATGAGCTGCTCCGACGTTCAGGGGCTTATATTCGATTACCTCGACGGAGAGCTTGACCGCTCGACCGCGGAGAGGATGTCGGCACATTTTGCTGTATGTCCCGATTGCCGTGCCGAGCTTGAGGAGTGTCAGCGTATGCTCGAAGCGATCGGACGGCTCGATTATTCCGCACCCGAGGAGTTGCATTCGCGCGTTATGACGCTTGTTTCGTCAACGCCGCAGAGCTCATCGAGGGTCGGAGGCTTTTTTGCCGAGCATAAAACCTTAATAAAACGCATCGGCGGCGGGATACTCCCGGCGGCGGCTTGTATCGCGCTTGTGATCGGTGTCGGAGTAATGCACGACCGTCAAAAGCAGCTCGAGCTGCTTACCGCCGACAATGAAGGCAAGGTCACGGCACGAGACGAGGCTTTCACAGGCTTTGCCGACTCCGAGACGATCGGTGCCATACAGTTCTCCGCGCCGTCCGACGGGACCTCGCTCACGGCGAGTGAGAGTATCGACCGCGGCGAGGCGGGTGAGAGCGTCATCGATGAAGATCATGCGGCTCGAGCTGAGGGTGCGGCTTTGGATACGAGCCTTAAGCCCGAGGTGCAGTACAAGCTGAATATCAGTGAGGAAAAGGCGAGTGACATAAACGCACTCATCGACAATTTCATGGAGCATGACACCGCGATACTACTGCTCGAGGTCGATTCTAAGGTCGGAGAAAAGCTTGGTGAGCTTATAAAGCTTGCGGGCTTTGAGGACATCGCCTTTCGTGAGGTGCTTTCGGCAAACGAGGAGGCTCTCGAGGAGCTTTGCTCGGAGGCGGCTTCGGAGCTTGAGGAATCGGCGGTGCTGACTCCCGAGGACGGAGAATTTGACACGATAGTTATCTGCTACGGTCTGACCGATGAGGTCATCGGGATATTCGGCGAGGGCATATCGTGATAGGCTATGTTATCTGCGGCGCAGCGGTCTGCGCCGCGCTTTTTGGTGCCTTCTCGCAAAGGCTGAAGCTTCGGCACTATGAGCTTTCACGGCTCGGAGACCTTCGGATCGTTCACCTCTCCGATCTGCACGACTGCCGCTTCGGAAAAAAGCAGGAAAAGCTTATTAAAATGATAAAAAACGCCCGCCCCGATCTCATTTTGATGACCGGAGATATGGTGAACGACACTCCCGAATCGGTTTCGGAGGAGTATATCGGAGAGCGTCCGATACTTTCGCCCGAGCATCCCATGCGTGAGCTGCTTGACGAGATAATTCCGCTCGCGCCGATCTACATGGTCTACGGAAATCACGAGGCGAATATCCCGAGGCTTGACAGGCTTACGAACGAGCTTACGGCTCTCGGCGTTAAAATCCTCGACAAAACGAGCGAAACGATCATCCTCAAGGGCAAGTCGATACGCCTCGACGGCATCGGCGATCCGCGCTTTTTCGGCGCGGGAAAGCAGAAAATGACCATGCTCGAGCGGCTTCGAGACGATACCGTGCGTTCAACCCCCGGGCTTGAAGCGTGGAGAAGCGCGCTTTCGGAGCTTTCGAAGGGGATAGCCGAGGATGAGCTTTCGATCCTGCTGTCCCATCGTCCCGAGGAGTTTCGGCTCTACGGGGACTACGATCTCAGCCTTTCGGGTCATGCGCACGGCGGACAATGGCGTTTGCCGCCCCTTATAAACGGAGTCTATGCGCCGCATCAGGGGATATTCCCGCGTCACGCGGGCGGATCTTACAAGGTCGGGAAGGGTATGCACATCGTCTCGCGCGGACTTTCGACAATGCGCTGTCCGAGGATATTCAACCGCCCCGAGGTAGTCTTGATAACGGGAAAAACGTGAAAAAACGATAAATAATGTCTGCACTCGGCAGATATCGGACATATTTACTATTGACAAATCGAGTAATTTGCGGTATAATATTATATATAAGGGGCAGTTAAATATGCTGCCCGGCAAATTATTTTCTAAGAGCCTTCAAAATTTTGAAAGGAATGGTTATAAAAAAATGACAGAAAATCGCAAAAAAGAGCTTCTGCGCACCGCTTATGAGATCCGCAAGGGTGCCATCAAGGCAGTTTACGGCGCGGCAAGCGGTCATCCGGGCGGTTCGCTTTCGATCGCCGAGATACTCGCTTATCTCTACTTTGAGGAGATGAACATCGATCCCGCCGATCCCAAAAAGGAGGATCGCGACCGCTTCGTGCTTTCGAAGGGTCATGCGGCTCCGGGTCTCTATGCGGCTCTCGCTCTGCGCGGCTTCTTCCCGGCAGAGGAGCTTGACAATCTCCGTCAGATCGACAGCATCCTCCAGGGGCATCCCGACATGAA
>CAYRKS010000078.1:0-8528 GCA_964424855.1 uncultured Lachnospiraceae bacterium | reverse complement strand
CCCGAGACCGAATATTATTTCGAGCCGGTCAGCTGGGCGGTCGCTCTCGGTATAACGAACGGCACCGCACCGACCACCTTCTCGCCGATGTCGAACTGCACACGCGGTCAGATAATCACCTTCCTCTGGCGTGCCGCAGGCTGCCCCGAGCCGAGCTCGCTCGATCACTTCACCGATGTTGATAAGTCTCAGTACTACGCAAAGGCGGCGGCATGGGCATACGAGAACGGAATAGCCTCGGGCAAGACCTTCTCCCCAGACGATGCCTGCACCCGTCTCGCGGCGGTAGAATTCATGTGGAGGTTCGACGGCGCGTATTACGGAAGCCCGGCGGCAAGCTTTTCCGATGTAAAGTCCCCCGCGGTCAACTGGGCTCTCTCGTGCGGTATCACTACCGGCATTTCCAAGACTCAGTTCGCGCCCGACAACACCTGCACACGCGGTCAGATCGTGACCTTCCTCTACAGAGCGTTCGGCTGAACCGAACAATAAAACAACGTCTCCCCCGAGAATTTTTCTCGGGGGAGACTGTTATTATGAGCCTCCCGCAATTCACAAATCATCCATACTTCACAAAAATAATATATCCCCCCCCCGATTTTATACATATCCACATATTTTACTAAATCCTATTGACTTTTTTCAAAAAACATGGTATAATTGATGTGTAGCATTCTGACGATTCTCGTGTGAGAAAATATTTTTGAAAGGCATGATGAACAAATTATGAAACGCGCATTGACACTTATCCTCGCGGCTCTGCTCGCCGCAATGCCGATCGTTTCCTGCGGTGAAGCCGAAAGCGGCACGAACGACACCACCGCATCCTCGGGTGAGACCACAGCCTCAGTCGATCCGGTCGAGACCTCGGGCGTTCCCTCCGACGTTAAGCTCGACGGCAAGACGATAAACATCTGGTACACCACCGCCTCCTCCTCGGTCGCCGAGACCCTGACTGACCTCAACCCCGAGCTGACCGGTGAGATACTCGACGACGCGACCTACAACGCAAACAAGAAGGTCGAGGAAAGACTCGGCTGTACGCTTGAATTTTACAACTCGGGTGTAATGAGCGGCGACACCGGCGCGGAGGTTCAGAAGCTCATCCAGGCGCAGGACGACACCTACGATATGTTCCATTCCGTTCAGTGGAACACCGCAAAGCTCGTCGTTGAGGGCTATTTCGTCAACATGGCGGACGCAAAATACATAAGCTGGGATAAGCCCTGGTGGGACTACGGCTATATGAAGGAAATGACCATCGGCGAGGACAAGATCTACTGCCTATCGGGCGACTTCGCGATCGACCGTACTCGTTGCCTCAACTGCTTCTACTACAACAAGGATATGTACGAGGACTTCTACAAGGACGGCGACGGACTCTATTCCGAGGTTCTCAACGGCACCTGGACCTGGGACAAGCTCCGCACGATCTGCGCCGACGTATATTCCGACCTCAACAACGACGGCATAACGAACCGTGAGGATCGTCTCGGAGTCTGCATAAACGACTACTTCCACCTCGACAGCTTCTTCTATGCGACCGGCGCGAGAACCACCGAGCGCGACAAGAACGATGTCCCGAAGATCGTACTCAACAACGAACGAGTCGTCTCGATCATGCAGAGCCTCTACAGCCTCGTTTTCGAGACCGAGGGCGTTTACTTCTCGGGTCCGCAGTACACCGATGACCTTCTCAACCGCCAGAGCTTCGAAAACGGCACCGTAATGTTCCTCCCCGGCTTCTTCTACACCGCCGAAGCCATGCGTGAGATGGTATCCGACTACGGAATCGTTCCCTTCCCGAAGTATGACGAGGAGCAGGACGAATACTACAGCGACGTTCACGATATCATCCGTCTCATGGTCGTTCCGCAGACCTGCAAGGACGTTGACGCGGTATCGGCAGTTCTCGAGGAGATGGCGTTCGTCGGCTACAACAACGTCCTCGACACCTATTACAATGTCGTTATGAAGGGCAAATATTCGCGAGATGACACCTCCGCCGAAATGCTCGAGATCATCCGCAGCAGCTGCTCGCCCGACTTTGCACACATGGTAGACTGCAACTCTATCGGCTATCTCCAGAGAAAGCTCATCCAGGGAAAGACCGCCGACTTCGCATCGACCTATGCTAAGTACGAATCCTCCGCACAGGTTCAGCTCGATAAGTACATCGATCTGTTCCAAAGCCACGCAGACTGAGAAAACCAAAAGCTCAAATCGCACCCGATATCCCCTCTCGCCCGAGAGGGGATATTTTGCCATGAAGCAGATTTTCGTTCTCGGCGAAAAACGCCTTAATACTGAGTTAATAATGTCCAAATATATTACTACCCCCCCCCGATTTATTGTATAATAACGATTTTGCCGCCGACCTATTGCAATTTTTCTCGATCTATGGTATAATATCTCCCGGACGCTGCGGACTGCTCGAAATCGTACCCGCTTATTTCATAAGCTTTCCCGTCGGCTCGAAGTCTCCAAAAAATATCAAGGAGAAAAACTCAATGAAACGCACACTTACACTTATCCTTGCGGCTCTTCTCGCCGCAATGCCGATCGTTTCCTGCGGCGAAACGGTCGAGGAGAACAAGGGCGGCGAAACCACCTCGTCCTCCGATGAGACCACCGCAGAGCTTCCCGAGGAGGAACGCTCGGGAGTTCCCGACGATCTGAGCCTCGAGGGCGAAACTATCCGTATCTGGTACACCACCAATTCGGTTTCCGCCGCCGAGACCTATGTCGATCTCAACCCCGAGATCACCGGTGACACGGTGGATGACGCGACCTTCAACATGAACCGCTCGGTAGAGGAAAAGCTCGGCTGCACGCTCGAATTCTACAACTCGGGTGTTCTTACCGCCTACACCGGTCAGGAGGTTCAGAAGTTCGTAATGGCAGACGATGACACCTACGACCTCTTCCATGTCGTTCAGTGGAACGGCGCAAAGCTCGCAAATGAGGGCTATTACTACAACATGGCGGACGCTCCCTACATAAGCTACGACAAGCCCTGGTGGGACACGAAGTATATGCAGGAAATGACCATCGGTCTCGACCACGTTTATCTGCTCTCGGGCGACTTCGGTATCGACCGTACCCGCTGCCTCAACTGCGTGTTCTTCAACAAGAATATGTACGAGGATTTCTACAAGAATGCCGACGCTCTCTACGATGAGGTGAGAAACGGTACCTGGACCTGGGATCGTCTGCGCGAGATCTGCGCCGAGGTCTATTCCGACCTTAACAACGACGGCACCGTCTCCCGCGATGACCGCCTCGGTATCTGCATCAACAACTACTCTAACATAGACGGCTTCTTCTACGGCTCGGGCTCAAAATCCACCGGACGCGACAAGAACGATATCCCCGTCTACACCCTCAACAACGACCGTACCGTATCGGTAATGCAGGATATGTATTCGCTCGTGTTTGAGTCGGAGGGCATCCTCTGCACCAGCTCTCAGTACTCCGAGGACGTTGAAAACCGCAATCACTTCATCTCCGGCAAGAGTATGTTCCTCCCCGGCTTCTTCTACACCGCGGACACCATGCGCGATATGAAGGACGACTACGGCATCATCCCCTTCCCCAAGTATGAGACCGAGCAGGACGGCTATTACAGCAACACCCACGATATCCTCAGAGTCATGGTCGTTCCGATCACCTGCAAGCAGGTCGATTCGGTCGCGGCAGTCCTCGAGGAGATGGCCTTCGTCGGCTATAATAACCTCGTCCCCGCATACTACGACACGGTAATGAAGGGCAAGTACTCGCGCGATACCGCTTCCGCGGAAATGATCGACATCATCCACGACAACTGCGTCTCCGAGATCGCACAGGTAATGCTCCCCTCGGGTCTCGGCTATCTCCCGCGCCAGATGATAATGGGTAAGTCCCCCGACTTCGCTTCGCTCTATGCCTCGAGCATCGAGGGCGCACAGACCGCACTCGACGATTTCGTCGCATCCTACGAGGAAAATCTCAAGAGATAAGCATTAAGCATAATATCAGCCCGATACGTTTCTCCGAAAAATAATGACTTCACCATGACCCTCAAGTACTGACCCCCGAAAGCTCTCCGCAGCAAAAGCGCGGAGAGCTTTTTTGCTCCCCACCGACCGCTCTCGAGACCGACCGCCTTTTCGCGCCTCAGCCGATCGGTTCGCCGCTCGAGCCGATCGCCCACACCACGATTTCGTATAGCCCGGCAAGCCCGATAAATCTAACACACAAGCCGCGCCGCTCCTCGATCGGCACCCCATCGTCTTTGTGACCTTTGCTCCCGCGCCCAAGCCTTCGCCGCCGAACGCTCCCCACGCAAAAGCCGCATAAAAGCTCGCATAGCCGCTCGTGTGCAGTATTTTTTTCAAAAGCCCTTGACAAAACCGCGAAAACGTGGTATAATATTAAAGGTATGTTTCCGTAGCTCAGCAGGATAGAGCGACCGCCTCCTAAGCGGTAGGTCGGGTGTTCGAATCACCTCGGGAACGCCAGAACCCGCCGCAAGTGAAAACGCTTGCGGCGGGTGTTTTTTATATGTGCCGACCGACCCTTCATTTTTCAAAAAAGCTCTTGACACACGTTCGCACATATGCTATAATAATCATATGCTACAGCATTTTCCGCGGTATAGCGGCATAGCGGTTCGCGACTGCCTCGACTTAAAAAACGAGCTGCCGCGCACTTGCGCGACAGCTCGGAGTTATCTTCAGTTTTCCGACATAAATGTAAATATTTCGTCGTAGCTTGCCTCGATCCGGGACGCATTTGAAGCCCAGTAGGACTCGAAGCTGCGCGTGTCATCCTCGATGAGGGTGTGATAGATGAAGCCGGCACTGCTCCAGCCGCCGTAGACAAAGCCGATATCGAATATACGGGAGTTTGTTACCAGGTCGAGCATTGCGACGGATTCCTCGTCGCGCGCACCCTTGACCTTAAGTGCCACATCATAGTAGGACGGAACGACCTTCTTGTAGCTTTCGGCGCAGAGAGCCTCGGTGATGATTCCGGTTCTCTCGACATCCTTAACGGTTACGGGGACGCAGAGAACGTCATGACCGCCGTCAACGGGTGTGTAGTAACGATCCTGATTCTCATCGTACTTCGGAAGCGGGATGATACCGAAATCCTCATTCATATCGCGGAAATCGCCGATCGCCGCATTAACGGTCGCAGTGATAAAGAGTGCGCGACCCTCTCTGAAATGAGAGTTGAGCACCGTCCAGTCGCCGTCGAACTGATAGAGGTAGGAGCCGCTGTGCTTATCGAAGAAATCCTTAACTCTATCAAAGATAGCCGAGGTCTTCTCGTTGTGATAGACCAGCTCGAGCTCACCTGCGGAATTCTTGTCGATGATCTTGTTTCCGAATGCCCAAAGGTACGAATCGATTCCACCGCGGCTGAGCTCGCACCAGCCGTAGAGGTCACCTGCGTCGCGCTCGTTGTTGGCGTTGATATCCTGATATACGTCCTTTGTCAGCTCCTCGACCTTATCCTGAGTCCACTTACCGTCGTTGACCAGCTCGTAGAGGTTCGGAAGCTTGTAGTCCTCGGCAAGGCTCTTGTTGTAAAATACCGCACGCTCGCGCTCGAGAGCGGAAAGCGCGAAATCGCCGATCGCCAGATAGCAGCTGCCGTTCACGGTCATATCCGTCGAAGTAGCCTGTGACCACCACGGCTTTGAGAAATCAACATAATCAACATCATACCAGTTTCTGAACATCCCCTGGCTGACATAGGTGCTGGTGTTGATAACGTGAAGCGCACAGAGCGAGTACTCGTCATCGCCCGACTGTATCGACGCGAGAACCTTGGGACCTATCACGTTCCAGACATCGTGGACAGTCTCGAGCTTGACTCCGAAACGCTCCTCGACCGCGAGGTTTCGCTTGAATATGGAGTCGTTTAGCACATCGCCGCTCTCCTCCTCCTGAATCATGTGCCAGTTCATGTTGGTTTCGGTCGCAATGACGAAGGACTCATTTCCGTAGTCCTTTTGCGGGAGTCCGTCAGGCAGCTCAAGCTCCTGAGTGTCGGTCGTGCCGTTGTCCGAGTCTGCGGTCGTATCGCCGCCCGGCGTGCCTGCCGAATCGCCGCAGGAGGCTGTAAGCAGCAGTGAACAGAGCAGCAGACTTAAAATGCGCGTGGATTTCGTTGTTTTCATTTTAGTTACAATTCCTTTCTGATTTTTTTGAGTGGATCGGTCGGCACAGTCAAAGCGCGATCAGCTACCGCCTCGCAAATGTATCTGCATCGCCGCAGTATTAACTTACCTAATAGCATTATATCATATTTTTTTGGAATTTAATATCGAAATCTTCCGCGTTTAGTCATATATTATATAAAATATTTCCGAGGTGAGCCATGAAACAGAAATATACAAAGGAAGCCGTTGCCATAAGCGATTCGATCGGCTACAATATAACGATGGGCTACAATATGAACGAGCTTCACTGGCATCCGTACTATGAGCTTCAGTTCATAACAAAGTCCGACGGCTATTCCATAATAAACAGCGGAAATGTACACAACGGCGAAAGTCCCGAGATCATCCTTCACCGTCCGTATTCGCCGCATCGTATCATAATGCACACCAACGTGGAGTATGAGCGATATATCGTCTATGTTTTCAAAAGCACACTGAGCCTTTTTTCGGACAGGCTTATCGATATCTCGGCACTTTCGAACTTCTGTATGCTTGTTCGAAGGCTCGAGCCGCAGGAATGCGCGGAATATATCGAGCTCTGCCGTGCGATCGAGCGTTCCTCAAACGATTTCGGTGAGACGGCACTGCTCTGCGCACTTTTACTGCGTCGGCTCATTTCGTCAAGCGGGAATATCGTATACAGCTCGAACGCCGAATACATAACCGATGTTCTGCAATATATTGACGATAATCTCGCCGAGCGGGTCACGGTCGAGGATATATGCAGTCGCTTCGGTGTCGGTCACACAAAGCTCGAGGCGGACATCAGTCATTTCACCGGCATGACCTTAAAGCGTTTTCTGACGATGCTCAGAATGAATCGTGCGCGCGTAATGCTCGAAATGGGAAACAGCGTTATGCGTGTTTCGCTCGATACCGGATATTCCTCGGAGGCGCATTTCATCAAGGTGTTCAAGCAGTACTACGGCATAACACCGGGCGAGCTGCTCAAAAGAGTGAGCGGCGGGCAGACATGACGCAATAAAATCCCCGCCCCTCTGCCGAGGGACGGGGATGCAGATGACCGCAGAAAATTCAATTGTCCTTTAATGAAGCGTTGATCACGCCTGATACCAGCCGGTCGGGAAGCCGTCTGTGAAATCGACATCTCTGAAATGCGCTCTCTGTCCGGTTCTGGAGCAATAGTAGGTCGCATTGTCTCCGCTGTCGTTCTCAAGCTCGAAGGTCTCGCCGTCGGGAGATATGATCGAATGCGGGAAAACAGCCGCCGCCGTCTCGGGTACACCGTCGCCCATCGGGATATGTAAAACTATCGCGCAGAGCAAACGCAATATGAAGCCGCCGCCGATCATGCAGGCTGCGAAGGGCAAAAGGATACGCTGGAGCGCGCTGTCACAGCGTGTCAGCATGACGAATACCATGTAGCCGAGGCACACCACCATTACGATGCTCGCACCCAAAAGCTCGGTTTTGGAATTGGCGATACCGTCGGAATCGGTGAACAGCTGCAAGAGAAGCGAACATAACAGCATGATGCCCATCAGGATGACATAGGAGCCTCCGACTCCGACGATACCGTACATTTTGCAGCGCAGCTTATTGAAAAATATCGCTCCGCCAAACACTGCAATCACGAGAAGAGCGTAAAGAAAGATTTCCATATTTTATTTACTCCTTATAGAAATGTGTACTTTTTTGCATTCGCTCAAATCGGCAAGGCTCGACCGAAGTTTTCAAAAAAGTCACAATTTGCGCCTTGAAATTCAAGAAGAACCGTGGTATAATAAGCTTTGTGGTAAATGTAAGATGATCTGCAAAAAAGTACACTTTTTTGCATTTTTTATTTTGTGATTTTTCGGCATCACGGCTCGTCGGCTCCATAGCTCTTCGCACGATAGAAAAAGCTCGACAGCGGCATCCCGCACTCCCGCGCCGCCGCGGCACCCGTTATCTCGCCTCGCTTCCAGCGAAGATATACGCTGTGAAAATTCTCGGGAAGCGGCTTTGCGGGTCTTCCGAAGCGAACGCCCTTCGCCCTTGCCGCCGCGATCCCCTCCGCCTGCCTCTGACGAATGCCGTCGCGCTCGTTCTCCGCGACAAAGGACAGCACCTGCAAAACGATGTCCGAGAGAAAGGTTCCCATGAGATCCTTTCCCCGCCGCGTGTCCAGAAGCGGCATATCGAGCACCATAATGTCGATCCCCTTCTCCTTCGTCAAAAGCCGCCATTGCCGCTGTATCTCATCATAGCTTCGCCCCAGACGGTCGATGCTCTTTATGCAGAGCAGATCGTCCTTTTTCATTTTTCTCAGCAGTCGCTTGTACTGCGGTCGATCGAAATCCTTCCCCGACCGCTT